>NZ_JBBOWX010000002.1 GCF_038007285.1 Sporosarcina sp. FSL K6-3457 | reverse complement strand
AATAGCCCGGTAATCGTATAGAAGTCGTTCAATCCACAGCGAACCAAAGCTACTATACACAGAGTGCCTAGCGTCTGATTAAGTTACTTCTTGGTAAATCAACAGGCGTATGCATATTATTTTTTATTTTCCTTACGACTATTCCTTACACCAAACAAATAACCACCAATAACAATTCCAACAAGGACAATCCAGAATGTTAATTTCCATCCAGTCGAATGTGGGAACCCTACGTCAATGATTTGTAATTTTGGATGTGCTAGCGTAAGCACGACCAATTTGATACCTACCCAACCGACAATCAAAAAGGCTGCTGTTTCTAATGATGGGTATTTCTCTAACAACACAACGAACTGACGAGCTGCGAAACGCATAATGATCAATCCGATAATACCACCCAATAGCATAACGATAAATTGACCACCATTGATGCCACCGATATCGAAATTACCTAGCGCTGGAAGTGTGATTGCCAGTGCAACCGCAGCCAACATTGAGTCTAATGCAAATGCGATATCTGCAAGTTCTACCTTCAATACAGTCATCCAGAAACCAGAACCTTTACGAGGTTTTTCATCCTTTTCAGGATCTTCCTCTGTATTCTTTCGCTGGTCTAGAAGACTTTTAATGGATATAAACAACAGATACGCGGCTCCTAATGCTTGTATTTGCCAAATATCTACAAGTAACGTAATCATAAATAACGCAGCAAAACGGAACACAAACGCACCTAATAATCCGTAAAATAGGGCTTTCTTTTGTTGCTCACGCGGTAAATGCTTCACCATAACTGCCATAACTACCGCATTATCTGCTGCCAATAATCCTTCCAGTACAATCAGTACAACGAGTACCCACGCGTATTCCAATAATATTGCTTCCAAAACCATTCCTCCTACACTTTTTTTCAAACAAAAAAGACCCTCACCTAATAAAAGGCAAAGGTCTCGCTAAGTCAGAATTTTGGTTTACAAAAGTCTAGCTATCATAACCGATGGCGTCAGCCATGTATTGACGACTATGAAATAGGTTTCCCTAAAGCTACTCCCCCTTGACATGATGTCAAAGTTTATTAAGTTGTTGGGTACTTTTGTTTCATTATACCACCTCATTCATAAATGTAAAACAATAAGTCATCCGATTTTTATATGAAAATCAGGATTTTTTTTATTTTTCTCATAAAATGCTGTCATAGAGGGAATAGATTCGAGAAAGTCAGCACAGCTAATGCCACTTCCTTCGAGAAGCCTTTGTGCATTCCACGTATCAAATGTTCCATTCCATAGTAAATAATCAATCGTTTCCGCTTCAACACCTAGTTTACGTTGTAGCCGAATCGACGACAGCCCCGTTTGAGCTATCCTATAAGGCAGTCTTCCCTTCGGACTTTTCCCTGTCAGCTCCACAACCATCGCCTTATAAACCTCCTCAATTGGATGAGGTGATGGATCTGTTAAATGGACGGTTTGCCCTGCCGCCTCTACTTTACTCGCGAGAAAGACCGTTGCATGAATAATATAGTCAATCGGCACGACATTTATACACACTTCAGTCTTTCCTACGTATGGAATAATAGGCATCCATTTTAGACGATCAATCATATTCATGAAAAAATAAGGTCCATCAAACTTAATGGTCTGCCCTGTTTTAGAATGACCGCGCACGATTCCCGGACGGATAATCGTCACAGCCACACTGGACTTCAGTTCCTCCACAAGTAATTCTGCTTCAAATTTTGTCTCTTCATAATGATTTTTGAAGGCATCTGGGCGTACCAATTCCGTTTCAAGCAATAGCCCCTCTCGTTTTCCCGCCACGTAAGCTGTGCTGAAGTACATGTAACGCGTAATAGAAGAATGACTACGTACAAACTCATTGACCTGCCTTGTTCCCTCCACATTGACGTTCCAAGCAATTTCCGCTTTAACAGCCAAATCATAAATCGCCGCCAAATGCCAAACCGTTAACGTTTCTCCATACAACTGGTTCACGACCTGCTGAGTCATCCCTAGATTCACTTGCGTGATATCTCCAACGATGATGTCAAAAGGAATCTCAGCATCCATCTCCGTCATCATCGAGGCTGCTTTATCCTTTGCCAGCTGCTCCTGCTCCGCTTGCACAACCGCATACAATCTCCCCACTTGCCCAACACGCACCAATTCCTTTATTAACTCCGTTGCGATAAAACCTGGGAATCCCGTAAAAAAATGAGCTTGCATATAATCGCCCCCTTGTTTTACTAGTATAACACCGGAATTTCACTGTTGGAAGAATATTCAGACTAGAAAAAGCCCCCCATTACAGGAAGCTCCTCCATCATTTATCCCCTACCGCACGCTTTCTCGTTTCCTTGTCAAACAAGCTATAAATAATCGGCACTATATACAGTGTCAGCAATGTTGAACTTAATAAACCACCTATGACAGCAATGCCCATCGGCTGATTCATTTCCGTTCCCTCACCGAGCCCTAGCGCTAACGGTAACAGGCCTAAAATTGTCGTCAGTGCCGTCATCAGAATTGGACGCAACCGATCCCTTACCGCAGCAATAATCGCATCATACGAGCTAAACCCTGCCTCCTTACGCTGATTAATATAGTCAACAAGGACAATCCCATTATTGACGACAATCCCAACGAGAACGAGAATTCCGATAATAGCTGTCACACTAATTGGCGTATTTGTCATATACAAGCCCGCCGCTACACCAATGACCATTAAAGGAACAGAGAACATAATAACAAATGGATATTTGAATGATTCAAACTGTGCCGCCATCACAATATAAACGAGCACTACAGCGAGCGCAAGCGCCATTAGCATATCGTCAATCGCACTTTCAAACAATTCTCGATCCCCACTATAGGTCAGTTCAATTTCCTTCGACATACCTAGCTCTGCAATTAAAGCATTTACTTTCTTCGTCATATCTCCAAGTGATTGCGTTGACTCATATTTCACATTAAAGGTCACCGAGTGTGCTTGATCGACACGTTGAATGGACACCGGTCCTTCCGCAATCGTCACACTCGCTACTTCGCTTAGCGCCACGAAAGTCCCTGCTTGCGTCCGTAACTTCAACTTTTTCAAGCGCTCTATACTATTGCGGAACTTCTTATCATATTGCACATTTACCGCAAATACTTCTTCATTTTTGCCGATAATTTGTGTGGCAAATGAACCGCGCGTGACACTATTGACCGTTTGGGCAATCTGATACGGTGTCAATCCTCGAGTTGCTGCTTTGTCGCGGTCTACTTCAATTTGGATTTCATCCACCGTATTTTGTAAGTTATTCGTTACCTCCATCACCAAATCAAGCGCAGCAAGTTCATGGTTCAACTCCATCACCGCTTCATGTAATCGGGCTTCATTCGTGTCATTCAATGCAAATGACAATGTATTCGGACTAGAGCCTGCTGCTGTTTGCATGACAAAGCCAATCCTCGCTTCGTCTCCTACTTCCTGCAACACCTTTGGTTGCACAGCATCTACAAACTCAAAAATAGATCGTTCTCTCTGTGCAAGCGGCACAAGCTTAACATAAATTTCAGCCACATTCGCTTTGGATGACCCTTGCGCCATACCTTCTTGCGTACCACCGACGAGACTGACATACACTTCAACGTCCGGTTCGTCCTTCAGCTGTGCTTCAATGCGTTTCACTACATCATCTGTCACTGTTGGCGAGGAGCCATTCGGCAATTTCACCGAAACACTGACAAACCCTTCGTCCGTTGCCGGTAAAAATTCAGTCCCTACTTTGAATAAACCAAAGCCACTGACTACAAGGAGAGCCACTGTGACAAACAGTACAACGAATCGATATTTTAACGTCCATTTCACCGATTTCTCAAAGTTTCCTAATGTTTTCGAACGACGTCTCCGCGCTTCAATATTTTTTCTAGGCTTCTTCAATAAATGACCAGCCATCATCGGCACAACCGTCAAAGCAACGACGAGCGACGCAAACAAACTAAACGAAATCGTCAACGCAAACTCTGTGAAAATTTGACCAATCAAGCCGCTGATGAAAATGACCGGCACAAACACAGCTAATGTCGTCAAGGTCGAAGCTGTGATTGCTCCGCCAACCTCTTTCGTCCCATCAGATGCAGCCTGCTTCGGCTCCTTGCCCATCGCTAAATGCCGTTCAATATTTTCAATGACCACAATGGCATTATCGACTAACATCCCAATACCAAGTGCCAGCGCACCAAGCGTCATAATATTGAGTGAGAAGTTGGCAAAGTACATCAATACAAATGTGACAATGACAGAATAAGGAATGGCAATCCCAATAATAATTGGACTTTTTATGCCCCGTAGGAACAAGAACAAAATAAGCATTGCGAAAATACCGCCGAGTATGAGGGATTGACCAATATTATTAATGGCCAGCTTGACATAATCACCTTGGTCAAACAGGATGTCAGACTCTATCCCTTGAAACTCGTCCTTTTCGAGCAGTGTATCCAGCGCTTCTTTAAAGGCCGTGGAGACATCCGCCGTGTTTGAGCCTGACTCTTGTAATACAGACATTAGAACAGCCTGCTCCTCATTGGCACGCGTAATTGTAGTTGAATCGGCTTCAACAAGCGCGACGTCTGCGACATCACCAATGGTTATGTTGTCTCCCGTAAAGGGATTCGTACTGACAATGACACCTCGAATATCAGATATCGTCGTTAGCGTACTCAAAATACGAGTCGTGAGCTGTTGACCATCTGGCGTCTCAATCGGCTCACCCGGCATCGACACATTGTTCGCTTGTAGCATTTGGACAATATCCGATTGCGCAAGCCCATTTGTCTCCAGCTGTTGCGGATCCAGTATAATTTGTACCTCTTCTACTAATTTCCCCGAAACCGTTACACTCGCGACACCTTCTGTCCGTCGTAATTCTGTTTCCAGCTGTTCTGCAATTTTTCGAATATCAGCTTCATCTGTTGTGGCCCGTAACGACAGCTGAATAACCGGAAACTGAGACGGGTCAAATTTCATAAACCTTGGTTTATTGGCTCCATCTGGAACAGGCACTTGATCCACGCGCTGCATAATATCAAGCTGCACATCGTCAATATTCGTCGACCAGTCAAACATCAACAAGATGAAATTCGAGCCTTCCTGAGAAGAGGATTGCATCGATTTCAATCCTGGCGCAGTCGACAAACTATTTTCAAGTGGTTTCGTTAATTTCTCACTCACCTCTGCAGGTGATGCTCCCGGATAGCTTGTCACAACTACAGCAATTGGTGGGTTCAATTCCGGAATCAGCGTTACTGGTATGCGAAAAAATGACACTGCTCCAAGAATAATGACTAGAAACATGGTCACAATCGTAAAGACGGGTCTTTTTATGGAAAAGTCACTTATTTTCATAAAAATCTAGGCTGGCGAAAACTCTTGACTTTAGTCGTGAGAGGAGCCAGCCTGTACCTCCCTTCTTTGGGTTATTTGAACGAGTAGCGTACTAGCTTTCTCGACCAATCGTAGCTTCTTGAAGCTTGCACTTTTGTGTATACTTACTCCATCTATTGTTTGCAAATCAAAATAGCCTGTTTTTCGTCGGCCAAACACGAAGCACTCGATGCCTTCAAATAGAACTTTATCAAACAGTTGAAAACCTTTCACGAAGCGCCCTGCTTTATTAGCTTTCCGATAGCCACCTTTAGCAATGGTCATTTTGTGTAACTGTCGGTTGTTTTTTCGTACTTGCTTAAATAAATAGGTATTGTTAGATGAAGCCGCAAGCGGATTTCCACTGATGCATCTTGCATCCACGGCGTGACTTTTTTCTAAACCATGATGGATACGTGTATTTTTCGTTTGGAATCCATACGTTAATTGAACGTGAGGATACAGTTTTTTCACTTGGTGATGAATAAACCATCTCATCACTGTCATTTGAGAAGCATCACGAAACGAAGCACTTTTACGTGTAAATAAATACTCTTTTCCTTCTTTGTGAATCTTATTATGACACGTTTCACAGAGTGTCAGTAGATTATCTGGACCATCACCACCTGTCTTGCGACTTTCGATGTGATGAACATTTAAAATTCTGTCTTTTGTTTTGCCTTTGCAATGTTGGCATACATGCTTATCACGAAAGAATACATATTCCCGTACATTCCAAAAGCCAAGTTGGTCTCCTTTTTGATACAAATCACCCGAAATAGCTGGGTTCTTAATCTTTTGAATGTCAAACTGTGCAACTTCAATCGTTACATGCGTAATCGGAAGAAGCTTATGCACGTTGGCAATCATCTTTGTGTGCATATCTACTTTGTTTTGAACGGATGGAGCGAGCCACCCTTTATTTTTCTTACGATTGAGAAAGCGTGGTTGACGATAGCGAGTCTTTCGGCTTCGTCTAGCACTTCGTAAAGATCTGCGAGTTGCCAACAACTCTTGAATATCAGTACGAAGCTTAACTTCGCCTTCGAATAGCACCTGGCCTTCTGTTGTAGCTGAAAGTCCGATATGTTTGGTTCCGGCATCCACGCCCAATGATATAGGCTGTTTGTAACCACTGGATCCGTATTGCAATTGAATTGTAAAAGGTGTTCGTTGGACAACTTTTGCTTTTTCTTGTTGCAGCAGCTTACGTGCTTTCTGCGGCTTACAAGGCATAAGCGGTTGTCCATGTTTGTTCAGTACGTAAACGAGCATATCGTTTACCTCCCTCGAGTTAGCTACTCTTCGCCAATGTTGTAAGTGCTTGTTAGGCATGCAACACCGCTCCTTTCCCTCAGAGCTTTTAATCACATGCGACAGTTGCATAGAACTAGAGTTGGCATTCTATGGTGTCATGACACAAACAACGTAGTCAGTAAAGACTTAGACTAGTCAATCAAGGCTCTTATAAGCCTGCGATTTCAATCGCGGGTTATTGACACGCACAGTCCTTTCTTATTTTATTAATTACATGTTAGCGTAATTGCATCCAGACTTTTTCGAGTAAACTCGAAAAAGTCTCCTAAAAATCTATGACATCCGCCGAAGATTAGCTTAACAGAGGAAAATGAAGTTCAATTTCTCCCTGTTAAGCTAATCATATTGAAAGAACGGAACAACTTCAAATGACAGCTTCATTTTTGAATAAAATCCCCTTTTCCCTGTTCGGTTTTTCATTTAAACAAAAAGCACCTGATAGAATAGACTTTTTCAGCGTCTAAACTATCAGGTACTTTTTATCAATGGAGAGTTCTACTTTTTCAGTCTTGTATGCGAACTAGCTGTGCCTTTTCCACTTCATAACTGAACCCGTCAGCACTTGGATCTTTATCAAACTTTAATATAGCCATCACTTTTTCTGTTCCTTCTAAAGAAGCCCACTCTTCATCATTGACGATTAAAAACATATCCACATATGCTCTTCCGTCCCCAATGATCAAATTACCTTCATACTTAATGTTCATATTCTCTATTTCCAATTCGTATGATTCTTCCTTAGTAAAAAGTAATGCTTCGCCTTTAGCTACTTTTGAAAGAGATGAAATTGCTTTTGTCTCACCTTTTTCTTGGTTTGTTATTTCACTTATTAACTTTTTCTTTATAAGTGATTGAGCTGTTTGTTCTGTCAAAATCATGATTTGTCGATTATCATCTGTTAGAACCTTAATGTTGTGCTGTTCTTCTTCTACTAGCTCCTCCTTCTCTCTCTCCTTCTTCTCGCCCTTCTCCTTCTCTTTTATAGTCTCCACAGCATTTAAAACTTCCTCTTCTTCTCCATATAAGATTATCCCATTTGCTTTGGCAAACATACCACATCCTGCTAATACGATTACTGCCATAAGCATTGTTAAAATACCCAGTACTGTCTTTTTCATTTTGTTTATCCCCTTTTCTATTTGATAACCATCTGCGCTATCGGCTTTATTATAAGAGGATTACAGATTTCCAGCCTTCGCTTTAGATGACGTTCACATGACAATATTGCAACCTTGTATGTTTATGAGTGGAAGTTAGGGGTAGTTGAGAAGGTGCTGAAGTACGCGAAGTGCTAATACTTTTTGGATGAGTGAATTGAAGGTTTTCTACATGGATAAGAGCCACCAAAGATACAATTTTGGTGGCTGAAGCTTTCGCTATTGTCTCTTCTATTTTTATTTTAGTTATGCCTTATAACTCTGTTGCTATTTGTTTACAGCGCGTGAATGTTCTACAAAATAAAACGAACGTATAATTAATGAAACTTATAACTCATCGAGAACGTATCAATATCAAGATTGTTATTGAACTAACAGGGCAGGTTAGTTCAATAAGAAAACATTTTTAATTCGAAGACTAAAGGGGGCATTTTTTATGGAAGTCCAATGGATGAATGGGCAATATCGAGAAGATAAGAGGATTTTTGATTCCGAGATGGAAGTTTATGAATGGACAAACTCATTGTATCCAGATTTCTCCAATTGTTTATTTAGTGAAGTAAATGTTGGTTATGCAACTCCTGATGAAAAAGTAATTGATTATTTAACCGAACTACTTCCACAATGGGCAGATTACCTAAATGTACAGGTTATTGTGCATAAAGATAAAATAAAGGAAGAAGGTAAATATGTTTATAGAATTTGGACTTCAAAAGTATAGAAATTTGAGGGCTATTAAAAGGCATTGAACCTAGAGGGATTAACACCTTTTATGTTGAACTTATTTAACTAAAGCAGCGGGTTAGTTAAAGAGTGTTTCTTAAATTGTGTTCAACAATCGGGGCTTTAAGTGGAATAAAGGTAGTCAGATTAAGGGGGGGTTTTTTGAAGTTATTGTTATCCATTCTATTAGCTGGGCTTTTAGGTATCTTGGTAATCCTCGGTCCTATTGGAATTTACATTTTATGTGCAATTATTGTCGGAGTCATCTTCAGGTCGTTAGTTTTAATTAATGAGGTCCATAAACAAGTAGTACCACCTAATAGTAATGACAAGGTGAAAGATGCGTACGAAAGATATATCAAAGAAAGGAACGAAAAAGAAAAAGAAACGAAAAACTAATGTACGACGTTATTCAACTAACGGGTGGTTTAGTTGAATAACAATACTGTAAAAAAGACCAGAAATAGGTCCTTGTTTCTTTGTTAAAAGTAAATAAAGAACACATTGTACAAAGTACAAGAGTTCCCGAAATTGTATCTTCGGGAACTTACACTCTCAATAGAAAATCATCTATTCTTTTCTTCCCAAGCAACTGCATTTTTCACTTAAGCATTGTAGGTTTGCGACAGGCAATGATGCACAATAGGATGACCGAAAAAGGTTATCCTTTCGTCCATTAATTGCCGCAAGCGAACCGGAAATGATGCAGTGAAAAAACCTAGTAAGACGGTTAGACCGCCTTACTAGGTACTTCATCATAATAAACTATACAACCGAATATCCGGATATTTATCGTGGAACCAGCGCATTGCGAAGTCATTTTCAAACAAGAACACTAAATTATCATAGCGGTCCTTCACAAGCATGGCACGTTGCCCTGTCATCGATTCTTTAACGTCGCCTTCGTTTTCAATCCAGCGTGCTACTTTCGAACCGACATGTTCCATACGCACTTCTACATTGTACTCGTTTTTCATGCGGTGCTCGAACACTTCAAATTGTAATTGACCAACAGCTCCAAGCAAGACTTCTTCCGTATGAAGCGTTCGGTAATACTGAATAGCCCCTTCTTGTACGAGCTGTAAAATCCCTTTGTGGAAATGCTTCGATTTCATAACGTTTTTCGCCGTTACACGTACAAAAAGCTCTGGTGTAAATTGTGGCAATGCATCGAATTGGAAGGATGACTTCCCACCGATTACTGTATCACCAATTTGGTAGTTACCTGTATCATGTAAGCCGATAATATCGCCAGCTACTGCCTCATCCACTGTTTCACGATCATCTGCCAAAAATTGTGTTGTCTGTGTCAGTTTGAATGTTTTCGAAATACGCGGCACGGTCACCGTCATTCCACGTTCAAACGCACCCGAAACAATACGCACGAACGCGATACGGTCCCTGTGCATTGGGTTCATATTCGCTTGGATTTTGAAGATGAAACCTGAGAACTCTTCCGAATACGGGTTGACTTCTGCTTCATCTTTCGTCATGCGTGATTGTGGCGCCGGTGCGAATTGCAAAAATGTTTCTAAAAATGTTTGTACACCAAAGTTTGTCAACGCACTGCCGAAAAATACTGGCGTCAGTTCACCTTTTGCCACACGCTCTTCATCAAAATCATTACCTGCCTCATTTAATAAAAGAACGTCTTCGAGTGCTTGTTTATAATAAGATGTTTCTGCCATCGGATGGTCTTCAGCAAGTCCACCGTCTTCATTTAATGCAAGAAAACGTTTTTCATCTTCCACGCGTACTTGTTCAATCCGATTATTAAAACGGTCGTAAATACCGAGGAATTCTTTCCCCATCCCAATCGGCCAGTTCATAGCATATGATTCAATGCCTAGTACTTCTTCTAATTCTTCCATTAGCTCAAGCGGCTCTTTCCCTTGACGGTCCATTTTGTTGATGAACGTAAAGATCGGAATTCCGCGCATACGACAAACCTTGAATAATTTAATCGTCTGTGGCTCAATCCCTTTGGCCGAGTCGACCATCATAACTGCCGCATCAACAGCCATTAACGTACGGTACGTATCTTCACTGAAATCTTCGTGTCCAGGTGTGTCGAGAATATTGACGCGCTTGCCGTCATAATCGAATTGCATAACAGATGATGTAACCGAAATCCCACGTTGCTTCTCAATTTCCATCCAGTCAGACGTGGCAAATTTCCCTGTTTTCTTTCCTTTAACTGTACCAGCATCACGAATCGCACCACCGAAGTAAAGCAGTTTCTCCGTAATCGTTGTTTTCCCAGCATCCGGGTGAGAAATAATCGCAAATGTGCGCCGTGATGCAATTTCTTCCTGTATAGGTTTATCCATTTTAAGTTATCTCCTTCTGTTTCGCTTTTCTTAGCATAGACGCATTGGGAGGGGATTTCAACAATTTTTATTAGATTTTTTAACATACAAAAGGAACCCGCTCAACCTATTCTCAGTTGACAGCGGATTCCTTCTGTTGAAATACCTATTTTCAGCTCAAGTCAAACTATGTTTTTTCAATTCCTCCAGTAAAGAATCACTTAACATTCTAAACTCAAAATCAAGATGCATATCTGCCATCCAATTTAAATCAACCCTTTGCACCTTAAAAATAGCGCGATTATCAGTAGGGAAAAAAAGCTCAATTTGACACCGACAATCGAATTGCTGATCAATATTTTTTATTCTACCTGCCGTCACGCCATCCTCTTGCAAATTTAATCTCAATTTATTGAACAAAATGCCTAGCGCTAAATCATGACTATCATTACACCATGCTACTTCCTCTTTCGTTAATGAAACAGACTGACACCAATACGAATACGCAGCTTTACCAGATTGACTAAAAAAGTTAAAATCCCCACGATTAAAATAGAACGTACTCTGTGCTCTCAACGTTTTATCTATTTCTTTATTGGTGAAAATAATATAATCCTCACCCGAGTTGGATATCAAAGACTTTGGCATGGAGTAAAATGATAAATTCAGGATGAAACGCTCCACCAATCTGCCCCCTTCTCATTTACTTCTCCACTACACCCGTACCAAATTTCTTCTGTGCCTCTGCCAGCGCAATTTCCGCGTCCGAGTGTGGATATTTTGTCGAACCGATAATTTGATAATCCTCATGCCCTTTACCTGCGAAAATAATAATATCGCCGCGCTCCGCAACTTCAACAGCATGGCGTACAGCTTGTGCGCGATCGCCGATGCAGGCAAAGCCTTCGTGCTGCATACCGGCGGCTAACTCTCCAACAATCGACTCGTATGGCTCGTCCCGCGGATCGTCCGTTGTCAAAATCACATATTCTGCAACAGATGCTTTCTCCGCCATGACTGGACGCTTCAAGCGATCGCGGTTGCCGCCCGTGCCAATGACAAAAATTAATTTACTACTAGCTTTCTTATAAGGAAGAACAGCAGCGATTGCTTTTTCAATTGCGTCGGGTGAATGAGCATAATCGACATAAATGGTTAACGGCAACTCAGTCGGCACACGCTCCATGCGACCTTTCACAGCAGGCACTTGCGCAAGATAACTAATGATATCCGCAGTTGCCATGCCTTTCGCAGACAATGCTGCGATAACAGCCAATGCATTATAAACACTAAATTCGCCAATCAACTGCATGACTACTTTATATTCCCCGTCAGGCGCCGTCAGTGTAAACGACGTACCATCCGCCGCTAATACAATATCCGAGCCGCGGAACACGGCGTCATTGTGGATACCAAAGGATAAAATAGGATAGGACGTCATGCCTTTCAACTTAGCACTCCATACATCATCTGCATTGACAACTGCAAACTTCTGCTTGTCCAAGTCTTGTCCTAGCTGAGAAAACAATAGTCCTTTAGCATGTCCATATTCCTCCATCGTCCCGTGGAAATCCAGATGATCGTGCGTCAAATTCGTAAAAATAGCAATATCAAACTCCGTGCCTGCTAAACGCCCTTCCACAAGTCCGTGCGACGACACTTCCATCGTCATCGTCGTACAACCTTCTGACATCGCCTGCGCAATCATTCCCTGTGTTGTCAGCGCATCTGGCGTCGTATTATCCGTATCATATAATGTTCCGTTCAAATTGAAGCCAATCGTCCCCGAGGCAGCTGACTTCTCACCCGCTAATTGTAAAATGGCTTGGATAATCCCACTAACACTCGTCTTACCATTTGTGCCGGTTACACCAATCATCGTCATTTGCTTGGAAGGATAATTATAATAGCGAGACGCCAACAAACTGATAGCCCGTGACGTATCATCGACAGTGACAACTGCAATCTTATCCAAATCGACAGTAACTGGCTTCGAAGCAATAATCACCCGAGCCCCATTGCTAACCGCTTTCTCAACATAATGATGACCATCCACTGTAAATCCTTCGATGCAGACAAAAACGCCGCCCGCATTTACCGCACGTGAATCTACTGCAATATCCGTCACAGTTGGCGGCATCACTCCTGTCACTTGCTTAACAGCCAACACCGACAATAATTTCGCTGTCTCCATCTACAAAACCTCCGTTCAATCCATCATCGCTGAAGTAACATACGCACGAAGCAATTGCGCAGTCGCTGTTAGTGAATCATTATGTGTCCGCTCCAAAGCATGCGATGATTCAATGCCAGGTCCAAATAATGCATGTTTCACGTCAAAGCCTGCCCGAATTGCAGCCGATGCATCCGAACCGTAATTCGGATAAATATCTAATTTAAAAGGAATGCTACCCTCTTTACAAAGACCCGTCAAATGCTGTGTTAACGCATAATGATACGGTCCACTTGAATCCTTGGCACAAATCGACACCGTATATTCATCAGACGTTTGTCCATCACCAATTGCACCCATGTCAACAGCGATATACTCGACCGTTTCCTCAGGAATATTAGAGTTGCCACCATACCCAATCTCTTCATTATTCGAAATATAGAAATGCGTGGTATGCGGTAGCACAGTTCCTTGCTCCTGTAATGAACGTATAAGCTCTAGCAATAAAGCCGTACTCGCTTTGTCATCCAAATGACGTGATTTAATAAAGCCACTATCTGTCACTTCAAAACGCGGATCAAAGGATACAAAATCGCCCACTTCAATCCCGAGTGCGCGAGTACCATCTGCATCTGTCACTTTTGCATCAATGCGTACTTCGATATTATCTGCATTACGCTCTGCAGTTCCCGCATTTTTATAAACATGCACAGTCGTCTGATGCATCAATATCGTACCCCGTACTTCTTTCCCAGCCGCCGTGTGAATGAGACAATATTCCCCTTCTACTGCATTCCAATTGAAGCCACCTACCATCGTTAATTTCAACCGACCGTCGCTTTTAACTTCTTTCACCATTGCACCTAATGTATCGACATGAGCAGTAAGCAGCCGATGACGCGTTGTATCTGCTCCCTCAATCGTGGCGATGATAGCCCCTTTATTGGTCTGTTTATAAGCTATGCCAATCGCCTCGAGTTCTTGGGCAATCAGCGCCATTACTTTCTCCGTGTAGCCTGATGGGCTTGGTGTTTCCACCAACTTTTTCAATAATTCAATTGTCCGTTTATCATTCAATATCGTTGTCATTTCCATTACCCCTTTCGTCCGCGTTGAATATTGCCATATTATGTGGCCGCGAAATCGTGTATGCTATTAGTATAGAGAATATTAGTCGAGGTGCCTAATGGAACATTCAACAGCCATCCAATCCCGTAACAAGTTAATTATACTTTTTTTCATTGCGGGCGTCATTGTTCATCTTATTTTTCTGCCCCTCTTAAACAATTTTTACGAAACAAGCATTGCCCTATTTGGGGTTATATCTATCGCTATAATCGTTATAATGCAAGCTAAAGGTATGAATGCTCGTACCTTACGTCTAGTCATCATGATTATCTATAACTTATACGTATTTCTTCTCAACATATTCATACCTGATTTGTCGAACTTACTTTACTTGATATTCCCAATGTTTCTCACAACTATCTATAATGTTGCGCGCATCAACTTCATTATGACAGCTATTACTAGTACACAGCTTGCTATTCTTTTCTACTTGCACCATGCGAGTTATCTTGCTGACAGGGGGGCAGTGGAAGTTTCTCATGTGGTCTCTATCTTCTTCATGGTCGCGTTTCTATGCTTATTATACGCCTTTAAAATCAGCCCTCAGTGGAACAATATGTTTACCGAAAATAAAAGAATGGACACTATTCTAATGTCAAAAGAAGGCTATCTCGATCTCTTTTTTGAACATGCAGAGGATGCCATTGTTGTCTTTGGGCTAGACGAGAAAATCATTGCAGTCAATCCTGCATTTGAAAAAATCTATGGCTGGAAAGAAATTGACTGTATCGGACAATCACCAAAGCTATTTCCATCATCCGAGGATGCGAAGGTGGAAGAACGAACCAAGTGCGTATTGCAAGGGAAAAGCTTTCACCTGCTACGCACAAAAGAAATGCGCAAAGACGGGGCGATATTCGATGCAGAGCTAACCATCACACCCGTTTACAATAAGCAACAAGAGATTGTCGCTATGACATTCATCTCACGCGACATTACGCTGAGACTCCAAGCTGAACAGCTATTAATCGATACCGAAAAGGTCAAAGCCATTGGTGAAATCGCAGCAAGCGTTGCCCATGAAGTGCGAAATCCATTGACATCAATCTCAGGTTTCATCCAAATAATGAACAATGATCCTGCTAATCCTTATCGTCCTTACACCGATATTATGCATAGTGAAATCAATCGAATCGATTTGATTACTAGTGAATTTCTCGTACTATCAAAACCTAATTTAAAGAAGTCAACTAAGTTCTATATCGAACAAACACTGCGAGATGTAGTGGGATTATTTGAACCTGAATTTGCGTACCGTTCTATTATTTGTAAAAGTGATATTCCCATAAACACAGTGATGATTAATGGGAATGAAGACGGTATGAAGCAGGTGTTCATTAATTTATTGAAAAACGCATGTGAGGGACTTATTGAAAATGGCTGCATTACGGTGACATTGACTCGTCAAAAGAGCAACGTCTTGATTGCGATTCGTGATAATGGCCCTGGCATGGACCAGCAAACACTAGATAATCTTTACAAGCCGTTTTTTTCGACGAAACAAGGAGGTACAGGGCTTGGCATGATGATTTCAAAAAAAATCATTGCCGACCAAGGCGGAACAATGGCCGTTTCAAGTGTAGTAAATGAAGGTACAGAGGTCGTTATTGCACTTCCATGGACAGAATGACAAGCTATTGGAAAAACCGCTCTCCTTAACGGATGAGCGGTTTTACTAATTTTAACTTTTGACCATAGGGCGGAAAGGCGATTTTCATCGGAATCGTCGTACTTTTTTTCATCATTGCTTTAGCATGCGTAAATGTTTCAAAACTATATTTGCCATGATAAGCATTTAGCCCTGAAGAACCAACCCCGCCAAACGGTAAATTACCATTGCCGACATGCGCAATGGTATCGTTGATGCAGCCACCGCCGAATGGCAAATTGTCGATGAAGTATTCCGAGGCCTGTTCGTTCTCCGTAAACATATAGGCAGCAAGCGGTTTCGGTAATTGACGGATACGATGCAAGGCTTCCCCAAGATTGTCATACGTCAAAATCGGCAGAATGGGCCCAAAAATCTCATCCTCCATCGAAGCACTATTCCACTTCACATTATCGAGCAATGTCGGTTCAATGAATAGATCCTCACGGTTGAAATCTCCGCCATAGACTACGTGTGCACGATCCTTTTCAAGGATTTTTAACAAACGATTGAAATGCTTGTCATTCACGATTCTGCCGTAATCCAAACTTTCCGCAGCTACCTTCCCATAAAACTTACGAATGGTAGCCCCCATTGCTTGAACAAGCTGATTTTTCACCGTGTGATGCACGATTACATAGTCAGGTGCAACGCAGGTTTGTCCATTGTTGACGAATTTCCCCCAAACGATTCGTTCTGCAGCCATTACGATATCCGCTGTCTGATCGACAAGCGCAGGACTTTTTCCACCGAGTTCAAGCGTAATCGGTGTCAAACGTTCCGCCGCTGCTTTCATGACAACTTTTCCGACAGCTACACTACCTGTAAAGAAAATATAATCGAAAGATGCATGAATGAGCGCCGATGTTTCTTGCTGCTCTCCTTCAACAACGCGGACAAACTCAGATGGGAAAATATCCGTCAAGATTTTTTTGATGATTTCTCCTGTATAAACAGAAGCCTCGGACGGTTTGACAATCGCACAGTTACCGCCCGCGATTGCGCCCACAAGCGGCTCCATCACTAGCTGAAATGGGTAGTTGAATGGACCGATAATGAGCGCAGATCCATACGGCTCACGCACGATAAAACTTTTTGCCGGCTGGAGATGTACAGGTGTCTTCACAACTTCTGATTCCATCCATTGTTCTAGGTTTTTAATCATATGCGAAATGCTCGTGAGAACAAAGCCGATTTCTGTCACATATGATTCAAATGGGCTTTTCCGCAAATCTTTGTGGAGTGCTTCTGAAATTTCCTTCTCATTCGACATAATAGCTTCTTTCAATTTCGACAGCATGGCAATCCGAAAAGCCGCACTTCTCGTTTCGCCAGTAAAATAAAATCTTCGTTGCATAGCAATCATTGACTCTACATCTTGTGCAGTGAAATTCATGATCATTCCTCCATTTTCTTATGATTCATCTAGCAGATGATCAATTAGCTTTTGCACTTCAAGTCCTTCATCGAATGACACAAGTAACGCTTCTTCACCATTAGCAGCTAATACACATTCGTCTGTTAGCGATTTCACAGTATCGAAGGAAGTCAATATTTCAAAAGGACTGTCTTTTTGTGCACTGCTAAGTTCCGACCAATTACGCAGTTTCAGAACACCCTTCGCTCCATATACTGTGTATGACAGTTCTTCTTGTTGACCAATCCCTGAAAGGCCGTTCAGCAAGAAAGGAATGTCATGTGCTGTTTTACCGATTGCTAAGACACCGATTTCTGCGAGCGTTTCATCTTCAGGATAAACGGTTTCATAGGAAGTAATCGACAGATGACCAAACATCCTGTACATAAGCTGAAAATAATGCGGAAAAATTTCACGCGTGAAGCCACCTTGTTCACGCGAAGCAATCCAAGGATTTTGTTGCCATACACGCGGCCAGTGTGGGAAATAGGCTTGTAGCTCCACTCGCAAAATTTTACCAATTGCGCCCTCGTCGACAAGTTTCATCATATGCCTGACTGCGGGGTTATAGAGCAACGGAAAATGCATGGCTGTTTGAATATCGCTATTATTGGCGGCTGCCGTTGACATCACTAGACCATCTGCGACATCATGCGCGAGTGGCTTTTCACAAAGAACATTCAAACCTTGAGCCATCGCCTTCTCGCTAAGGCTTGCGTGAGAAACGGGTGGTGTACCGATGTAGATCCAGTCTGGTTTCAAGGAAAGCACCTCATCATAGGAGGATGCCGCATACAGTCCATATGTATCCGTCATTTCCTGTAAACGCTTTCCATTTTCATCAAATAAGGCAACGATGATCGCATTCGTATTCTGTAATAATTGTTTGATGATCCGTTCACCAACAACACCTGTCCCGACAATGGCAAATGTAATTTTTTTCATGAAATTAACCCCTTTTTACAAAAAAATCGAATAGAAAAGGATAGGCCTAACGATTCCTTTTCGCCCTTCTATGTTTTAGATTATAACATTCAAGGGAAAAGAATGTTCAAACAACAATGATTACTGAGGAGGAAATGGACATGACAACAACTGAAAATTGGTGGGAAACAATGTTTGAAGGAAACCTATCACTCGGCATTAATAAAGAACGGCTAACAGAGCTGGAAGAAGAAAACTTCCTGTACTTTAACGATGAAGAACGAGCACAGGAGCTGCCACACTGATAGTGATCGAATTACCTGTGCTACTAATCCCCATTTCAAGCGAACCATAACAACAGCTTTTCCATGCGATTATGGGAAAGCTGTTGTTTGGCGTGTTGATTACGTTGGTTAGTTCTGATGGTGCGTTGCTTAGTTCGTGGTAAACGTTGCTTACTTTCGACCGAGCGTTGCTTAGTTCGGACAAAACGTTGCCTACTCGATACTGCGCCATAAATACAGCGCAGCATAACTCATATACGGCGACCAATCTGGAAATCGGTCAAGCATCTCCTCTTTCGTCGGTTTACGGTCCATCTCCCATAATTTCTTCAGCGCATTTTGCAAACCAATATCCGCCAATGGGAATAAATTCGGGCGTCCCAGTCCAAACATCAAAAAGTTTTGCGCCGTCCAAGGTCCAACACCCCGAAACGCCACCAGCTTTGCTACTACTTCCTCATCGTCCAACCGCTTAAACTGTTCAAGGTCTAGCGTGCCCTCTGCAATCGACTGCGACAAGCCAATGACATATTCCGCCTTGCGCATGCTAAACTGCTTGTCACGCAGCTCTGAGACATCCAACGTCGCAATACGTTCAGGCGATGGATAGCGCCAGACGCCATCCACTTGCACACCGTAAGACTCCACAAAACGCTGGGTCAAGGTATGCGAAAACGATAGATTCAGCTGTTGATGGATAATACTAGTCATAAGATCCCCGTATAAGGAGAAGCTTTTAATAAGCGGTGTCCCCGCGTGGTCCATAAAAAGCTGTTCCAGGTCCGTTCCAATAAAATGTTTTTGAATGCCATCAAGAGGCCTGTCAAAGTGGAAAATCTCTTTGATTTCCTCGAGTTGAACATCGTCGAGCAATCCTTGTATGAAGAAAGTCGGTTGCTGCGTTGTTCCCGTTCCTCTAATTGTCACAACGTTACCTTCTGCCATTGGAATGCGGATGATTCGCTGCGCACAATCAACCGCATTGATAGGACTCGCCGCAAGTCTATCAAGCGCACGGTCAAAATCATAGACGAATGGTAGTTCAATTTGTCGATCGATTGGAAACACCTCTTTTTATAGGATTCTATGTTTAGTATACCTCACAATCAATCACGTCATAGCGTGATTGCGTCCGGATTTTTTTCGAACTCACTCCTTAAAAAAACCGTGACATCCGCCAGAGGCTTTATCTGGATTCAAATAAATTGTTTTGAAAAAGTGTTGACTTCTTTTACAGATTGGCTATAATAGAACTTGTGCAGTAAGCAGATGCACGCGATAACTTCCCAAGGTTCCATAGCTCAGCTGGGAGAGCACTACCTCGACAAGGTAGGGGTCGGCGGTTCGAGCCCGTCTGGGACCATACTGAATTGCCAAAACCACTTCGCATCCAAAATGTAAAGTGGTTTTTTACTACCTATATTTACTAGCCTGTGCACTTAAACTAGGAGGGATTCAAAGTGGACAACCAAGTACTCGAAATGCTCGCAAAACTGGATAATAATATCGAAAAGGGATTCGCTGAAGTCAATCGCCGAATTGATGAAACTAACGAGCGAATCGATATGACTAATGAGCGAATTGATAATATCGATCGTCGGATTAATGAAACCAATGGGCGGATTGATGACACTAACAAGCTAATGAATACACGGTTCGATGCAATTGATGCCAAACTTACTGGTGTCGGTGGTCAATTTGAAGAACTATCAAAGAATACCATACAGCTACGAGATGATATGACAAAGGAACTGAAATACATCACACATAAAATACATGAACTAGATAGAGAAGTCTTTATTAGAACAGATTCACTTCAATAATAGAAGCCATAATAGGCTTCTTTTTTTGTCTAAAACCAGATTTCATAAATTCAATACTGTACGAATTTCTTCTTTCGCAACAATCATTGAAGCAACCAACAATTCCTGTACAATTTCTTGCTGTAACATAATCTTCCTCATCGCCATCCTCTTCAATCTCTAACGGACGACTTTTCGATAAAGTCCATTATTTTTAATGTATTCATAGCAGGAGCCTGGCAGCAAATACTGCGGTTCTCCCCCCATTGCAAATTCTTGTCGAATATACGTCGAACTTATTTCCATCGCTAACCCTTTGTCCAACAATTGGAATCTGCCGTCATCATGATTCCGTAAAATAGGAGATTTCGAAATCGTGCTCAGAATGTCAATCCCATTTCTAGCCATGACGATAAATTTATTACGACTAATTAACTCTTCCGCCAATCGCCATTCTCCCTTTCCGATATCGACCAACAAATCAGCGCCCATAATGAAATAACAATCTGCATCAGGGAACACTTCTTTGAAATACTCCATTGTGTAATACGTATAGTGATTCCCTGGTAATACATCTAATTCGTAATCATCTAAGATGAATTTAGGATTATTGTTGATTGCTAACTTTACCATTTCCACTCGATGCTCGTTTTGCGTTTGCAATTGTTTATCTACCCTTTGGTTCGATGAAGGTAAAAAAATAACATAGTCTAATTTTTTGCGATGCGCCACTGTTGAGGCCGTCCACAAATGAACGTTTGTTACAGGGTCGAAAGAAGAACCATAAATACCTATTGCTGTACCTTTTTCAAACATTTTCTCGATGTCTTTCCCAGGATTTAGCTCTTGAAGATGTACTTTTAGTTTTTCTGTCTTGTGCATCATAATTCATTCCTCCAATGTGTCAATTTCGTGTTTCTTAATTAACTATTTAGCTGCTGTACTTTTTCTTGCTCCTCGTGAATATTCCTCATTTTATTATCCCAACATTTCTGACTTAAATCCACGGGATACTGTTCTGGATTTAAGGTACGCTTATATTCATCCCACAGGAGATTTAAATTATTTTTAGCATACGCTTGAATTTCCTGTATAGACGGGGACATATACACAAGCTCGCCAGCTACAAAAACATCTCGGTGTAATTCAATCGCTTCAAAGTTCGTTACAAACTTTGAGATAAACGTATGCGTTGGGTGAAACATTTTTAATTTTTCTTCCGCTTGTGGATTCTCATCTATCATAGCAATGTAATCACCCTCTGCACGATTATTTACCGTGTTCACAATGCGATACACTTTCTTCAATCCGGGAGTCGTTACTTTCTCTGGATTGCCAGATATTTTAATGGTGTCCACCATATTACCATTATCATCCTCAATCGCCACCAATTTATAAACAGCACCCAGAGCAGGTTGGTCAAATGCGGTAATCACTTTTGTTCCAACACCCCACATATCAATTTTCGCTCCTTGCTCCTTCAAGCTCATAATGGTTTTTTCATCTAAGTCGTTTGAAGCAACGATTTTCGTTTTTGGGAATCCTGCCTTATCCAACATTTTTCGTGCTTCTTTTGATAAGTAAGCCAAGTCACCACTATCTAAACGAATTGCATTAAAATTAATGCTATCTCCCAGCTCTTTCGCTACTTGAATCGCTATTGGCACACCAGACCGCAACGTATCAAAGGTATCAACTAAAAATGTACACTCTTTATGACGACGTGCGTATTTATGAAATGCTTTGTATTCATCTTTATACGCTTGAACCATAGAATGTGCGTGTGTTCCAGATACAGGAATGCCAAACTTCTTGCCAGCCCTCACATTACTCGTTGCGGAAAACCCAGCAATATACGCTGCTCTTGTTCCCCACACCGCCGCATCAAACTCATGTGCACGTCTCGTTCCAAATTCCATTACCGTTTGTTCTCCTGCCACTTGCTTAATACGTGCTGCTTTCGTTGCAATGAGTGTTTGGTAATTGACAATATTCAAGAGAGCTGTCTCTATTAACTGAGCCTCTGCCAAGCTTGCTTCGACTTGTAAAATCGGTTCATTCGCGAAAACCAATTCCCCCTCTTGCATGGCTCGAATCGTTCCGTTAAAGCGCACCGTTTGCAAATAGGCCAGGAAATCTTCTTCATAACCCAATTCTTCACGTAAATAAGCAATATCACTATCTGTAAACCGATACGCTTGAATAAATTCAATGATTCGCTCCAATCCTGCAAAAATACCGTAACCCGTTTCAAAAGGCAACTTGCGGAAATAGAGTTCAAATACCGCTCGTTTGTTGTGCATATTATCTTCCCAATACGTTTCCGCCATGTTAATCTGGTACAAATCCGTGTGGAGTGCTAGCCCATCATCTTGATACTTTTTAGTCATTAGATTTTCCTCCTCTATAAGCATCGTCTCTTTAATAACACCGCTTCTTTTAGTGTACAAATAGCCGTGTTTTGCTCGTTTTCACAACATGAATTCGGTTGATTTTACAATATGAATGCCAGCATTCTTTTGAAGCTCTCTACATGCATGCTCTGTTGAGTCTTCAAACCCAGGAATAGGGCTCATGCAGTCGTCTAACAAATAAATCTTTGATGGCAATTCATGCTCGTTTCCGTAGTACTCGACTATTTGCCGAACGGATTCCAATACACAGTGAGATTTCGCTTCACCGGCGATAATAATTTTATCGTAAGCGAGTAGTGAATGAAGAAACGCATAATTTGTTCCGTCTATCGTGGCATACTCTGGTTTAATGATTCCGTACATTTCACTTAATGGGTCTTGCCCTTTCACAATTTTTTGTATGCCGGACTGCCGTGCCATGGAATGGAAGTGAACCATATTCGAAAACTGACCTTCTAAGGCAGCACCATATGTCCCCTCAATGCAATGATAAGGCCATATTAACAATTGTTTTTTCCCTAAACGCTCCAAGTGAATAATGTACGTCAAGCTTTCTTGTTGGTTTTTTACAGCCATCCATTTTCCTTGTTCAACATCTTCTCTTGTAATGACCGTGAATGGAACAGGATGATTTCCCTCTGCATCTACCCACCAACTCGGATGGAATAATTGATGCAATTCATGTATATCTAACGACAATGCAATTGTCGTCACTTTATCAAGGTTTTTGTAAAGGAATTTAGTTACCCGTTCAACATCCTTATGAGAATTTGGGACGCCTAGTTCTCCGTTTTCCATAAAGTCATTTTGAAAATCAATCCCCATGAACAACACTTTTTCAGCATCTCCTCTTGAAGGTATCATTTTCTCCGCATTCGCAAGGACCATTAATTCATTGAACCCCTTCGTATCCTCACTTCCTATCCTTGAAATATCAACAATTTCCTCAAATTTTGTTTTCATCATTTCCAGCACACTCCTTTAATTTTTATTTAATTAACGATTATATATTTGTTAATTGATATACAGAAAACTAAAAACCACTACCATTTCTTTGATTTACGCTACATTTTGGACATCTTACTGTCTGCAACAGCAGGCATACACGTCTCATTGAATCATAAGCTCACGCACATGCCCACTCACAAATTTAGCGCCAAATCGAAGGGATAATATCTACTTCTACAAATCGGTATAATTTTGTTGGTCGCTTCGTAGTGCTTGTCGGTTCTGCTGTTTTAGGTACTTGATTTTTGTCTAATGCTTCTACGATAAAGGGCAGACTTGGCGCTTTCCTAAAAAATCCGGGCTTACTATTCACAACAGGGTCATCAATAATTGCAAGCAACACCTGGCGCAAATCTTCCAACTTAAATTCTTCTGTTAAAAAGTTTTTAACTACCGTTGTTTGAAACACATCTTTTCGAACAGCTTCCAAAGCATCTTTAATTACTTGGTAATGGTCAAAAGCCAAATCTAACGCAAAGACCTCATCTACCGTGAATAATTGAACTTCGTCTGCATCATCAGCAGCTTCCCTATCTTCAATATTTTCTTCAGGAACAATTGCATAATGAGCGTTGGATATGATCCATCCGCGTTTATCTCTACCTAATTTGTCATACACACCGTAGTGTTCGATGTGAATGCCGTCTACACCTGTTTCTTCTTTTAGCTCCCGCTTAGCCGCTTCATAAGCTGTTTCTTCTGGATGGATAAACCCTCCCGGTAAAGCCCATTTTCCACCTTCGATGTTAGGTTCACCTTCTGCATCGAACTCTGCCCGTTTAATCAGCATCAAAGCTAAGGAGTGATTAGAGATCGACCCACCTTCAACAGCCGATTCCTCATTTGGGATTAACGTGAATATCGCAATATCACTTGTATACCCATCCGGCGTTCTGTACTGACTTGAATCATAATGTTGTAGTGCTTCTTGTTCTGTTTTAAATCTAGACATCCGTTTTCATCTCCTTTGCTTTATATCAACTGTCGATGAGCCTTCATTTTTTAGTAGCGATGACGATAGTGTTTATCAAGTAACTATCTATCATTGCTTTAAAATCAAAAAACTCTTTTCAATTAACAATTACCAAACTGTTAATTGAATTGTATATCAAGTGAATACTAAAATCAAGAAAAACTTCTCTTCCTATTATTTTCATTTTAATGCTCATTCATTTCTAATTGAAAAAAGGACAGCTAATGAAATTTTAGCCATCCTTGTTGATTTGTACAGGTACTGATATACCTTCGGATTTCATTTATTTCTTTGTGATATCTATCCGAAATGAATATGCGTGTCCTTCCTATCAAAGAGAAGTGTATAAGTACCTAGAAACCACTGCTTTAGTGGAGGAAATTGTCAGCTCTACTACTCAGCTAGCCTGAATAGCCTTCATGCCTTCTAATAATATCTTAGCATCCGCGTTTAGATAGAGCCGTATGTCTTTTTTCATTAATAAGTCTGCATTATTTTTAACTGATAATCTAAGCCCCCGTACATCAAATCGAGTAGCATATGTGTTGATTGTGTTAATCATGTGTAATTCTCGTCGGTTATAAGAGCTTGTTGCAGTTGTAGACTCACTTTGTAAAAAATCTAATAAATCCCTTGCATTTTTACATAGATGATGCCTATTTTGGCTTACTTGTTCGATGTTTTTCTCAATATATCTTCTTGCCGAAACCAAGTCTAGATTCTCTACACTTTGATTTATTTTTTTTAGTAATTCTTGAATTTCCATCTAAAGCACATCCTTTTACCTGTTAATACACTATCCAAATACCAGTAATTTAGAATCATTAACAATAGTATATAACAGCTTTTAGAACTAGTAAACTAAAACACACTAAAATTAATTGCTTTCCTTTGAATAACAATCATTCTTTCTTCTCTCGCTGGTCAATAATAACTTTCAATGCAAGTGCATCATCGAGCGACAACTTTCCCGCCCTGTAATCCGTTAGCCACTTGTCTGTCATTAGTCCCTTTTTAACTGCCTCTACTAAGTATTGTTCGAAAGCAGCTTTAAGCGTTGCAGAACTTGGATTAAACATGCGTATATCCTCCTTTGGTAGTATTGGTTTTACGGTGTTCAATTCTGCCAAACGTTTGGCAATCTTATTTCGGACAGTTAACATACGTCCCTCATCTATAATCCGATGTGGACAATTCTTTCCTGACCAATCCCGATGCCATTTGACTCGATCTATGTTCCAGCCGAATTTTTTAAGTAAATATGCAACATATTCAATAGTATTCTCCTCTGATTCCTTATACCTAGCACCACCGGATTTTGAGTAACAAATTTCAATGCCAATTGATTGACGGTTGCCGTCACCATTACCGTCACCTGCATGCCAACCATTGCGCGTAAACGGGATACCTTGTACTACATGTTTATCATCGATAGCAACATGGTACGATGTCGCGTTCTTATTACGTGTCATATAAGCAATCTCATTGATAGCTGTCGCATCATTGGCTGTATTATGGATAGTGATATATTTTGCTGACATTGGATATGTTGCTTTGAGTGGATAAAGAGACGTCGGAATAAGATTGGTGATGATGATATATGCCATATGATTCACCTTCTTCCCCACTAAGGTCCTATCATCACGCTGACAACAACACCTTGTTTACTAGCATATGGCGCAACATAGACAACCCCTATGACAAAAGAATACAAAAACAACAAAAAAACATCTCCCACCTATTTCTAGTCGTGGAAGATATTTTTTGTTATTAGTTATAATCTCATGCCTGTTGATTCACCAAAAAGTAACTTAATCAAACACTATGCGTGCTGTGTACAGTTCTTTTGGTTCGCTGTGGATTGAACGACTTCTATACGATTACCGGGCTATTTTTTATGTATAGGGATGCGGTAATCATATGGTGCTCGTTCACCCATCGCTCTCCAAAAACACTTATACACAAAGCGCTAATGCTTTTGAGGAAGAAAGAATAGCTGGCTTTTTACTTGGATAAAAGCGGCTAAAGCTTTTACCACGGTCCTGCCCACTGTTATTTTAGGAAGTGTCACATTCTTATAAAACTTGCTAAAAGTAAAGTGGGAGCACCTTGTACAACGTGCAAGAGTGCCTGAAATTGCATCTTCGGGCACTTACACCCTATAGAAAGTCATCTATTCTTTTCTTTCCAAGCAACTGCATTTTCCACTTAAATGTTGTAGGTACGCGACAGGCAAGTATTTGCAATAAGATGACTGAAAAAGGTGTGTCTAGAAATGACTTCGTCATTTCTAGACACACCTACTTCTACAGTAATCATGTCGTGAATAGTTAGCCGAAAGCGAATCGGAAATGCACCAGTGAAAATGGAGGTTTTCAAGCCTTTACTTACCTGTGATTTATGCAAGTAAATGGTTAATCAGCAGACCTGTTATAATCTATATTTCTGAATGGCTTCATTTACTCTTTCACTTAGTTCCGTTAACCCTTGTGCCAATGTAGTCAAGCTGCTAATCGCTTGCGACTGTTCATCGACAGAGGCCGTCACTTCTTCTGCCGATGCAGCAGTTTGTTCCGCAATGGCAGATACATTTTGAATAGCGTCGATGATAACCGCACTTTGTTCAGTCACATGCTGGATTTCAACGTTTAACTGCTCCATTGCCGCCGATGTTTCCTGAACCGAGGCTGCGATTTTATTGAACTCATTTTCTGTATCACTAACAGCAGTGTTCAATTGAGTGGAGATTGTCGTTGTCGTCATCATTGCCATCACAGTGTCTTCTACTTCTTTTTCAATACCAACAATCATTTGCTGAATTTGGTTGGTTGAGACACTTGACTGTTCTGCTAATTTCCTGACTTCCTCCGCTACAACCGCAAAGCCTTTACCATGCTCACCTGCACGTGCCGCTTCAATGCTGGCATTTAATGCTAATAAATTCGTTTGTGAGGAGACATTTGTAATAGCATCTGTGATTGTCGAAATGTCCTTTAGCTTCGTATAAAGATTTGTAATTCCGATACTGATTTGATCAGCTGCTAACGTCGATTCGTCATTCGACTTTTTAAGAACAGCAACAATATCTTGTCCTTTTGCCGTTGCCTCTTCAGAAGTCGCACTAATTTCTTTAATATGCTGATTTTGATGGTTCATTTTATCAACAGAGGTCATTAAAAGACCTAGGCTCTTATTCGTCTCTTCGAGAGTAGTCGCTTGTCCAACTGCACCAGTCGTAATTTCCATCATGGCAACACCGATTTCATCACTACTCGCAGCTGTTTCCTCAGACACAGCAGATAGTTCACTTGCCGACGTAACTAATAATTCACCCGTTTTTCGAACATCCGTTAGTAAAGTCCGCAAACTAGTCGTCATCTGATTAAAGGACATACCGATTTGTCCAATCTCATCAGCAGATTCGGGGAGCTGCTTAGTTGTTGCTAAATCACCATCAACAATTTGAAGCGAGATTTGTGAAGCATCATTTAACAAGGCAATCTTTTTCTTTGTAGCACCATTAAAAATGGCTGAACCAATAGCCGCCGCTACCAATGTGAGTAGTATATTGATCCACTTTAAACTAACCAATGATCCATAAGTATCATTCGGTATACCAATTATAGAACCAATCACAGCGACTAGCAGTATAATAAGTATCACTAATTTGAATGATACTTTACTTGTAGAGCTTCGTTTCTTTTGCATTTAACATCCCTCTTTCCACCATCATTATGTCTAAAGTAATACATGCTGAACATCGACTATATAATTATATCGGATTGATTGCAATAGGTTGAAGAATGATTTTTGTGAAAATTTTATTACTTAAGGTCAATTATAGAAAAAAGGCTGAGTCAAAATTGTTACACCCCAACCTTTTGACTACTATTCATCGACTAATGACATATGCCTCTTCACTTTCGACACCTGTTGCTGATACCGCAGTAACGCCATACGTATAGACTTTTTTAGCATTCGCTGTTTTATCTACGAATACAGTAGTTCCGTGCGTATGATAGACAACATCCACAATATTTCTTGGATCCTGATAAGAACCTGCTTGATTTCCTTCAAAACGGTAAATGACATATTTTCTTGGTTGTTCAGTCGTTTGTTGCTCAATTTTAAGCTGCACGCCAGCCGTAACCTTATTAACTTGTACAGATGTCGGCAATTCAGGTTGCGTATCATCTCCCCATGAAATCGCTGGAGTAATCGCCGTATAATTATAATGTTGTTTTTCTAAAATTGTTGCATAGCCAAGTGCATTTTTTTGTATACTTTTTAATGAAAAATGCATCTGGCCTTGTACCATTTCATCAGCTCTGTTTGTGAGTATTTGGTTCGGCAATTCCATTTTATTATGCCATGCTTTATCAGCGTCAGTGCCAACTTTATAATCGGCCATACCAATATAAAGATGAACAGGATGCACTTCGGCATACGTTGCTACTTCTTTGCTCCACCAGTTAACTAGTGTTTCATACTTCGCAACTGACAACGTTTTAGACCAGTAAATTTGTGGTGTAATATAATCAATACTACCGTCTTTCATCCATTGTCTTGTGTCTGCATACAAATCATCGTAATTATTGACACCAGCCTTTGTGTTGCTGCCAGTAGGATCTAGTGATTGGTTGCGCCAAACGCCGAATGGAGAAATCCCGAATTGCACATGCGGTTTCGTTGCTTTAATCGTCGAATAGATATCTTTCACAAGTTGATTGACATTATTTCGTCGCCAATCAGCAATTTTTTTATAAGAAGCTCCATACTTTTTGAAAGCAGCTTGATCTGGGAATGTCTCATTTTTGATTTTATAAGGATAAAAATAATCATCCATATGAACCGCATCAATATCATAATTAGCTACCAATTCTTCAACTGTCTTCAGCAAATAGTTTTGTACTTCTGGAAGACCAGGATTCAAATAATACTGTTTGCCATATTTAATAACCCATCCTGGATTAGTACGAGCTACATTGGTAGCTGCAAGGCTTGATAAGGTTTGTCCTGGCATCGTTACGCGATAAGGATTGACCCACGCATGTAGCTCCATACCACGATTATGCGCTTCTTCTGTCATAATAAGCAAAGGGTCGTAGCCCGGGTTTGTTCCTTGTTTTTTTCCTGTTATGTAAGATGACCACGGAGCCAACTTCGAAGGATACAAAGCATCATTTGTCGGTTTCACTTGATAAATGACCGTATTGAATTTTTTCGCTTTCAACTGATCTAATGTTTGACGTACCCAGGCTGTATACTGAGCTTTCGTCATTCCAGCCTTCATATCGATATTGCCAACCGTCGCAATCCAAGCGGCACGCATTTCATGTTTAGGTGGTAAATCGCTTGCGCCATGGGTTGGTGTTGGAAAGATAGACACGAATAGAACAAACGCCATCATTACTGACGTCATCAACTTACCTACATCTTTTTTCTTCATACAATAAACATCCCCTCATAGCTTTCATTCAGTCAAAGCACTTATACTAATAAATGGTATTGAATCCACCGCCACACTTAGTCTAGTCAACTTCTAAAAGCATACCAAAGTTTGTTGAAAAACAAAAATGAATCCTAAACTTATTTCACAATCGCTACTTATAAAAAAGTTAAAACTCCCCCCACTATAAAATAGCGAAGGAAGTTCTGTAAGCCTATTAAGAAGCAACCGCAACTTTATTATTGTCTTCATCTTTATTCCTAGACAACCACTGAATTACAACCATTATTGTGAAGAGAACCAAACCGACAATGTCCGTGATTGTTTCTGGATAGATAAGGAGCAATCCCGTACCTACCGCAATGATACGCTCAATCCAATTACATTTCCGGTACCAATAACCAATCATCCCTGCACCAATGGCAATCATCCCAATAATTGCAGTCGCAACGACCCAGACAATTTCTGGAATCGAGGCACCAATCATCAGCATAGCCGGATTGAAGACAAACATATACGGGATGATAAATGCTGCAATCGCAAGCTTCGCTGATGTCACACCCGTTTTAATGGGATCTCCACCTGAAATCCCAGCTGCTGCAAATGCCGCAAGTGCTACTGGCGGTGTAATATCTGCAATAATCCCAAAATAGAACACAAATAGATGCGCAGATATAGCCACGACAAGCGGTACCGCTGCGTCAGGCGTATCTAACATCAATAGCGTAATAATCGCTGGAGCAGCGATTGTCGATGTGATGACATAGTTTGCTGTCGTCGGTGAACCCATTCCCAAGACGATAGCTGCAAGCATCGTAAAGAATAACGTGAGGAAAATATTCCCTCCCGCGGCTGAAATAAGTCCTGTCGCAAGGCTCAGACCTAGGCCAGTCTTTACAACAACCCCTACTATAATACCCGCACAAGCTGTTGCGGCTGCAACGGCAAGCGCTGTGCGAGCGCCGTCAACAAGTGCCTCAATCATGTCTTTCAATCCAAGACGTGTTGACTTGTCAAATGCACTGACGACAATTGTTAATACAATTCCAAGAAGTGCTGCTTTCATTGTTGGAATACCAATTAGTAAGAAGACGATAATCCCAATAATCGGTAATAATAAATAGATTTTCTTTAATGTTTCTTTACGATTAGGAATCTGATCTTCAGACATTCCTTGTAAACCAACGCGCTTCGCTTCAAAATGCGTCATAATCCATACACCCGTGAAATAAAGAAGTGCTGGAATTGCCGCTGCTTTAGCAATTTGCCAATACGTAACACCACCGATGAATTCAACCATCAAGAATGCGGCCGCCCCCATAATTGGTGGCATAATTTGCCCGCCTGTCGAAGCTGCTGCCTCAACACCACCAGCAAATTCTTTTCGATACCCAAGCTTTTTCATCATCGGAATCGTATACGAACCAGAGCCGACAACATTGGCTACCGAGCTACCTGAAATTGTACCTTGTAAAGCACTCGAGAAAATAGCAACCTTTGCAGGTCCCCCTACTAAGCGCCCAGCCAAAACTACTGCAAGATCATTGAAATAAGCTCCAACACCCGTCTTGACTAAGAATGCTCCGAATAACAAGAATACAAAAATAAAGGTTGCAGATACACTAATCGGAGTACCTAAAATCCCATCTGTCGTATAGAACATCAGTTGAACGACACTTTTCAAATCTTGCCCACGATGTGCAAGAAACCCTGGAAAGTAGGGTCCAAAAAATGCATAAGTTAAAAACGATACCGAAATAATTGTAATCGGTAATCCTACCGCACGCCTTGCCGCCTCCAGAGTAAGTAAAATAGCAACAACACCAACAAACATATCTAGTGGCGAAACACGACCAACCCGCATCACAAGTTCGTCAATAAGTAATGGCCAATACAAGCCAACCCCTATTGAAAGAAGCGACAAGATAACATCATAAAAAGGAACTTTATTCCTTTTAACGCCAATTTTCTTTCTCGCGGGGAATAGGATAAAAATAAGCGCCAATGCAAACCCTAAGTGAATCGAGCGTTGAATATAGGCGGTGAAAGGCGTACCAATCGATGTATACAATTGGAATATGGAAAAGGCAAGTAAACCGAAAAAGACGATTTTCTTAAAAATCCCGGTAACATTACGGGTATTCGATTCAGGATCATACTTTTGAAGAATTTCTAATTGTTCTGCTTCTGATAGCATCTTGAATTCTTCGTCTTGTGGTTTGACAACCGTTTCATCATGCTGCTTTGTCTTTTTATCCATTCATATTGACCCCCTTCAGTAGTTGATAGATAGATAGTTTTTTCACACAAAATGTATAGGACTTTCCTCTAACCAATTGTTTCTTTAAATCCAATTCAGCTCCAAGGTATCGAAAAGCTAATTCTGCATCCACATTGCCAATTAACATAACAAATGAGTCAATGACATTATCATCATATGTAAGCGTATAAACACCATCATTCACCGACAGTGTTTCTCCTTCTTCCGCATAACCAGGTAAGCCGATTGCCAGATCTTCATATTGCATCGATACGAGTCGAATTTTTTGGTCCACCGTTAGTTCATAAGATTCAATGACATCTGTTAGATGAATGGAATGGACATACCGAATTTGAAAACTGTCATCACTTTCTACTGGAATATAAAAGAGTTTTGGATGTTCGGTCCGGTGTTCAGTAAACGTAAACGCTTGTTGAACAGGTATAAAACATAATACGGCAATAACAACTAGAATGAGCGGGACTATCACTTTGTATTTCATCCGCCTCTTCCTTCCGTATAATATTCAACTGACCAAAATCAAAGAATGGGACGGCTGAAGCTTAACGCCTCACCGCCCCGCTCAGTTTCTAATTTATTACTTATTCACTTCATCAAAATATTTCTGTGCTCCAGGGTGAACTGGAATTCCGATACCATCAAGTCCAGATTCAGCTTTAATCAATTTCCCTTTAGCATGTTGAAGTTTTGACGCATTATCGTAAATTGCTTTCGTAATTTCATAGCCTAAATCTTCAGGAACCTCATTTTGAATAACGAGCATAGCACCTACAGATACTGCTGGTGTATCCTCAGTCAGTCCATATGTTCCTGCAGGAATTGTTTCTTTTGCGTAATAAGGATATTTTTTGATCAATTCATCAGCTTTTGCATCTTCAACCGGAACGACGAAGACATTTGCAACTGCGTTCAACCCTTCAACAGCACCCGTCGGAGTTCCTGCTGTGATGAATGCAGCATCGATTTGACCAGACTGCAAGCTTTCCTGCGACTCACCAAAATCAAGATTTTGAGGTTTAATATCATCCATTGTCAATCCATGAATTTCAAGAAGTTGCTCTGCGTTTGCGTACGTTCCCGATCCAGGTGCACCAACAGAAATTTTCTTCCCTTTCAAATCAGCATATGTTTTAATAGCGTTCTTCTCAAGCGTAATCAATTGAACAGTTTCAGGATACAATGCACCAATGGCAGACACCCCATCAATGATTTCACCATCAAACATCAATTCACCTTTTGAAGCATAGTAAGCGATATCTGTTTGAACGAATGCAATGTCAGCATCTCCATCATGAAGAGTCGTCATATTTGCAGCCGATGCTTGTGAAACTTCTGCTGTTGTCTTAATTCCCGTAGCTTCTGTGATGTAATCAGCAAATGATCCACCTAATGGGTAGTACGTCCCCTGCGTTCCGCCCGTTAAAATACTTAAAAAATCGTAATCCTCTTTTGTTTTGCCAGATTCAGTACCTTTCCCAGAGCTACCTGAATCTCCAGTACCACATGCCGCTAGTACAAGTACTGCCATTAGCATGATGAATCCGAGCAAACGAAATTTTGTTTTTTTCATTCGATTTCTTCCCCCTTTTTCAAGTTAAAATAGTCTTAACATTCATTTTACCATGAATACAAGCCGTTTAGCTAACATTTTTTCAATTAATCAGTTTCTTGCAATCGTTTTCAAATACTTCAAATAAGAAAAAGCAGCTAGAAAAAGAAATCGTTTCTGCTGCTCGCGACAATATAAGCCTATATTCTATTTAGATTTGTGCACCCTTCACTTTCGTTTCAGGCATTGTTTCATCGGGTGTAATATCTTCAAACGTTTCGCCCGCCTCTTCCAAGTCGCGGGTTCTATGCGCAATGCGCGAAGCCGCACATGCTGCAATACTAGCAACAAGATCATCGAGGAATGTATGGATTCCTCTTCCAGCTTTCGTATCCAGCTCATGAATGATGCCGGTTTTATTTTTATCCAAATGGCCAAATGTCGTCACCGCAATCGAACCGTATGTAAATACAGCACCAAGTGCAATCGTTTCATCCACGCCAAATAGTCCTTCATCCGATTCTACAATTTGTTGCAATGGAGCTGACAACTTCCCTTGCTCTGCCAGTTCATCCAACTCGATGCCAACCAGTATCGCGTGCTGTAGCTCACGCTTCCGTAAAACACCTTCAACCGATTCGATACAGTGAGCCATTTCAAGCCCTTTATTGTACGGTTGCTGCAATTCAAAAACTATTTCCGCAACCGCCTCTATCGTCACCCCACGTCGTTCCAAAGCCTCTCTCGTTGCTGCTGTTACCACTTTTGAATGGACACTCTTTTGCTCATTAAACATCTTTACTCATCCCCTTTAAATTTTCTTACAGACGCAATGTAACCATTATACCTATAGTTAACGATATGTTACACTTTCAATACACATACACTTCTAGGAGGTTTCTCAAAATGAAATACGGAAAAATTGAAGATATCACTATTTATAGTAAAGAATTGGACGAGGATATGCAGCTACTCATCCATTTGCCATATAACTATTCTCCCCTATATAAATACTCAGTACTCATTGCATCAGATGGAAAAGATTACTTCCAATACGGACGAATTGGGCGTGTTGTCGATGAATTAATGGATGCAGATGATATTGAAAATGTCATTGTTGTCGGGGTCCCGTATAAGAGCGTTTCGGAACGTAGACGCATGTATCATCCACAAGGTGATCGCAACGAAGCTTATATTCGCTTCCTTGCTCATGAACTCGTTCCCTATATCGATGCCAATTATCCAACCTATCAAATTGGTACTGGACGTGGATTGATTGGCGATTCGCTAGCAGCGACGGTTTCTCTGCTAACTGCATTAAAATATCCAAATTGCTTCGGCCAAGTCATTCTGCATTCTCCTTTTGTTGATGACGTAGTGCTTGAAGCTGTACAGGCTACACAAGACCCTTCACGCTTCTCCATTTACCATGTCATTGGAAAAGGTGAAACAACAGTGAAAACAACCGTTGACGGTGCCCTCGATTTCCTAACGCCGAATCGTGTATTAAAAGAATTAATTAAAAGTAAAGGGTTTCCGTACTTCTATGAAGAATTTGAAGGAGACCATACTTGGAAGCATTGGCAACCTGATGTCCGCCGCGCGATTCACAAAACGTATAGTTATTAAGTAATTGATTTCAGACAAAAGGAACATTTTGCCGAGCATTCTGGTATAATCAATACTAATAAAAGCCTTTACCAAATCATTCTTACTAGGAGGTAATATTATGAAATACGGCGTTGTTGCATTCCCATCAAAGAAACTTCAAGACCTCGCAAATGCTTATCGGAAAAGATATGACCCGCATTATGCACTGATTACACCGCATATGACAGTTAAAGGTGTATTCGAAGCGAATGATCAAGAAATTGCTGAAGTTGCAAAAGCGATTAAAGAAGTGACAAACAAGCATAGCCCTTTTGAGTTGAACATTTCAAAAGTCAGCACATTTGCCCCTATTACAAATACAATTTACTTTAAAGCAGAACTTAGTGATGATTTAGTCGCTTTACACAAAGATTTGAACTATAATTTCCCTGGTGATGAGCCTGAGTTTGCATTCGTTCCGCACGTGACAATTGCACAAAAACTCACTTCCGGTGAACACGATGATATTATTGGGCAACTGAAAATGGTCGGCGTTGATCATAAAGAAATTATTGACCGCCTCCATCTTCTTTATCAGCTTGAGGACGGCTCTTGGACAGTGTACGAGACATTCCGCCTCGATGAGGATAACTAACAGTTGGTCACAGTAAGAATTGTGACTTCTGACCTTGAGCGGGAAGATGCATTTTCTGTCAGAAGAAAAGTTTTTGTAGAAGAACAAGGCGTTCCACTCAACCTTGAACTAGACGATTACGATAAAGATGCTGCCCATTTCGTTGTCTATTCGATGACTTCACCAATCGGCGCAGGTCGACTACGCGAAACAAGCACAGGTATCGGAAAAGTCGAGCGGGTCTGTGTGTTAGAAGAGTGTCGGGGGCAGCATTTAGGGAATCTCATTATGCATGCACTCGAAGAACATGCAAAAGAGACGGGCATGAATAAAATCATCTTAAATGCCCAAACCTATGCCATTCCTTTCTACGAAAAGTTAGGTTATGTCATTACTTCTCCAGAATTTATGGATGCAGACATCCCACATCGTGCAATGGAAAAGATCATTACTGAATAACAAAAGGTTCGCTATGCTTTTACAAGCACTGCGAACCTTTTTATTCAATTAGACATATGCATTTACCGAAAGGCCCTTACCAACCGCTTGTGAAATCGCGGGGGATAGATTTGCAGGGTTCGGGTAAATAAACCCTTTAGCTGCTAAAGAAGGGGCGGCAACATGAGCAACCTCCATTACTTCCTCATCCTCTTGTTCCTGTTGAAATGCACCATGTGAATCCTCGGAAAACTTGAAATTGAATTTAATTTTGTTCACCCGATTGATATGTGCAAAATTATACGACTCCATATTCATCCGATTGGCGTATTGCTGAGACTGAATTGGTTGAATTGGCAATAGATAACCCATTGTTAACACCCCTTTTCTACTTATTACTATCTATTACTAGTATACCATTATTATCGGTATATAAAACCTAATCTTCACTGAATTCTTTATTGTCTGCCAATCATATTTTGGATGTCTTGAATATTAACAGATTTCCCATCCTTTATTATTGACCGAACAAGCTCATCTTCTGTATGCTGTGGCACTTCTTTTTTTGCTAATTTGCCCACTTTTCGTATAATTTTTCTCACTTGCCGCTCATCACTGAAATCCGCGAATTGGATGGCATTTGCTAACGCAAACACTTCCTCCATCGGGACGCCCGTTTTTGATTCGATTTTCCGGAAAAATGAATCATTCATCTATGATCCCCCCTTCTTATAAGAAACTTTTGCCCACGATAATGAGCAAGATGAAGAGAACAACAATTAGAACAAATGTCGAACCGCCATAGTTATAGCCTCTTCCGCCATCGTATCCACCGCATCCGTATCCGCCTACACAAGGATTGTATCCTCCATACATGAAAAACCCCTCCTTCCCTTCCACATATCCTATGCGGAGAAGAAAGAGAGGTGTGGGGAAAACGTCTAGTTGATCTTTATTCAGCAGAAGACCTCCGCTGAACAAAGATCAAGCCTCCGGCGGATGTCACGGATTTTTTCAGGGGAGCTTAAGAAGGCAGTCTAAGAACGCGACGTCATGTCGCAACGACTGCATGACCTACATCCTGTAGGCCTCTAGCTCGAAAAAATCCGAACGCAATTACGCCAAGGCGTAATTGATCTTTCCTCAGATTTTTCCTTTTGATTTAAAAATAAGCGCGGCTATGAAGCCAAACAAAATAGCAGAACTAATTCCTGAGCTCGTCACTTCAAACATCCCCGTTAACACACCGATGAAGCCGTGTTTTTCAGCTTCAGCCATTGCACCATGGGTTAATGAATTACCAAAAGAAGTAATCGGTATCGTCGCACCAGCACCTGCAAAGTCGATAAAGGGTTCATACAGTCCAAAACCATCTAATACAGATCCCGCAACGACCAATATACACAGTGTATGGGCAGGAGTTAGTTTCGCTACATCAAATAATAGCTGACCTACAACACAAATCAGCCCACCTACAATAAAAGACGTTATAAAAATTGAAATCATTATGCCCACTCATTTCATCGTTAATTCAACTGCATGCGCAATGCATGGAATCGTATCGCCTTGTTGGAACGACATGGGCGACAACAACGCACCTGTCGCAATGAGCAAGACACGCTTATAGTCACCTGCCATCATTTTCCCAATGATTTCAGTGAAATAAATAGCTGCTGAACAGCCCGCCCCACTTGCTCCAGATAAAAACACCGGATCATCACCGTAAAATTCCGCACCTGCATCTCGGAAATTGTCCGTCGCGTCGACTCCTTTATTTCCTATTAATATTTTGTATAATTCAAACCCTGTCTTACCAAGGTCTCCCGTCATAATACAATCGTAATCACTCGCTTTAGTTCCATGCCCGTCAAGATGACGCGTTAATGTATCTGCTGCCGCCGGTGCCATTGCAGCCCCCATATTGAGTGGATCTGTCATACCGAGATCCGTTGCACATCCGATTGTTGCACATGTAATAGAAGGAACTCCTTTTTTATAAGGAGTGACGGCTGCTATACCCGCGGCTGTCACTGTCCACTGAGCCGTTTCAGATTTTTGTGCGCCGTACTCGATGGGATAGCGAAATTGCCGCTCAATTGCATTATGTTGACTTGCCGAACCTGCGACGGCACATGTTGACATGCCTGCCTCTGTTAACAATGCTGCCATCAAAAGCGAGGACACAGATGTCGCACAAGCTGAAAACAAGCCAATGTATGGAATTTCCAATGTTGTGGCACCAAAATTGGACGGTGTCATTTGATTGACAAGATCACCGATTAATAGAAAGTCAGCGTCGCTTGGTACGGAATCTACTTTACTTAACGCAATCATACAGGCATCCTCAATCATTTTTGCATGGGCGTGTTCATTGGTCTTTAGGCCACAACGTTCATCGTTATACACTTTGTCAAACTGATTCGCAAATGGGCTCTTCTTTTCCAGTGGACCTACTGTTACACCCGTTGCAGCAATCGAAGGCATCGTTTTGAATGTCAGTAACCCGCGCGCTACCATGATACGACTCCAAATTTGACAAGAATTGTTTTAACCAATGCAACGGCAAATGCTGAAAAAACACCAAACAGAATAACTGATCCGGCTAATTTAAACATGTTGCCACCTACACCAAGCACATAGCCCTCTGACTTATGCTCGATAGCAGCAGAAATAACTGCATTACCGAAACCAGTTATCGGCACCGCACTGCCCGCTCCCCCGAACTGGCCAATTTTCTTATATTGGCCAAAACCAGTTAATAGCATTGCAAAAAACACCATTGTTGCAACAGTCGGATTGCTTGCTGTCCGTTCTGTGAAATCAAAAAACGTCATATAAAAAAGAGAAACAAATTGACCAATCAAACAGATTGTTCCACCTGTTAGAAATGCAAAAATCACATTACGCAATAAGGGAGTTTTCGGCGAAGTTTGTTGTTCTAATTGTGCATACTTTTTTTCATCCATTAGGTCTCTTCCTTTAAAAGTAGTTTCAGCTTATCAATTTTGTCACCCATGTCTTTTTCATGATCCGAATTGATGAGTTTGTTCGCTTCCATCCATATCTTACTATCGGCTGACACGGTGACATCTAACTCCGGATATAATTGCTCTAGTTTTTTCTTTAGACTCTTTTCGATTTTCTCTTTTTTAAATCTTGAAAATGTTTTAAGCGAGACACCTGTTAACAAGTCATTATCATGAAACACAGTAACTACAGCTGTAAGATGTTTATCTTTCATAAATACTTCTTCAGCTTTCCTAACATCTTCACTTGAATCGTTGTGAATCTGAATGCCATTTTCTGCACATCCTGTTAGCATCACTAGCGCAACTATCACCAGTCCCAGTTTTCGGATATACATCCCCTCCATTTTCTTCACAGTATGCCTTTTCAATCTGAACTTTATTCATAACCGGTTCGTCCGCCCTAACACGACGAACTTCAGCGCATAAAGTATAAAGAATTGAAAGAAGGAGGTGGAATTAATGGGATGTGGAAGAAATGATGATGTGGCGGATGTTCGTCGCCATGATAACTGTATTTGTGAGGTTGTCCGAGCGATTCGACGGATACAGGATATTCGAGATGACCGAGATTGTGACGATTGTAGAACTGACTGCTTCTTAACCCCACTTGGTAGCCTTGTAAGTCCTTCACGACAACGAGCCAATACACGGGTATTCATGCTGATGAACGATGAGGGCGATCCCTTCAAAGCAATGTTCAATCAAAGAAGAAGACGTAATAATTCTAATGAGCAAGGAAATGATTGCGCTAGCTGCTTCTCTGTCTTCTTTAGAGTACAAAATGTATTTGACAACTGCTGTGCAACTTTACAAGTTCTTGAACCACGTGACAGACAGGGTAACAGAGTAAATTTATTCAAACATGGTAAGCTCGATTTTAACGCAATGTGTGAAGTAGAACGCTTTGAAGCGACAGGCTCATGTGTGACGGTCGACTTAAAATGCTTCTGCGCAATTCAATGCGTAAGAGACGTATTCATCGAATGTGACGAGGATTAATTGATTAATTTAAATCAGCAGAAACCCCCTGCTGTTTTAAATTAAGCTTCCGGCGGATGTCACAAATTTTGAAGGGAGTTAATTGCAGGCAGTCTAAGTACGCGACGTCCTGTCGCAATAAAGAGGGATTGAACTACATCCCTCTCCACTGCATACCCGCATCCTGCGGGCGCAATTCGAAATTTGGACGCAATTACGCCAGGGCGCGATTGATTTAGCCTGCAATGCCCAAACTGTCCAACCAATCTATACCGGTTGGACAATTTTTATAATTTTCGAGTCAAACTACTAAAGACAGGACAGAAGTTTCTGCCCTGCCGTCATCTTTAGTCTTCGACAAATGGATCGCCTCGCCAAAGTATTTCATCGATTTTAGCCATTTCTACTGAAACCAATTCCGTTCCATCCTCCCCCATGCCAATAACAACCGTTTCTCCTTCAATCTTTTCAATCGTACCCGTAAGTGTTTCATCAGCTAACACAAACTGTAACGGGCGATAGACCTGCCTGGAAAACGGTGTTCCAAGATACATAATCCTTCTCATTACAGATGGCTCGGCAACTTTCACAGATTCCGCTTGCTCCTGCTCTACTTCCACTTCACTAGCTATCTCCGACTCTTCCCCACTTAGTACGAAAACCGACGTGCTTTCCTCATGCTTAAGAGCAACTTTAATAAAGACGGGTGGCCCCTGAACGAATAATAACGGCTCATTTCGTAAAATGATCAGCACATCCTTTTTTCTTTAGTATATGCGCCCAGTTTATTGATGTTCATAGAAAATAACCTTCAAAAAAAAACGATTTTCATCAGCAATCTACAAATCGCTGATGAAAACCGTTGCAAGACCAAGATATATAATAACACTAATAATATCATTCAATGTCGTGATAAAAGGACCTGATGCGACAGCAGGGTCAATTTTCATTTTATGCATGAGCAGTGGAATGAACGATCCTGAAATTGTTGCGACAAAAATCGAAACAAAAATGGCTGCTCCAACTAACAAGCCAATAAGGAATTCATGCTTCCAAACATAAATGAGCCCAACCACGAATACCGCACAAGTAAATCCTGTCATAAGTCCTGTTCCTGCCTCGCGCAGCAGTAACTTAAATTTACTTTCATCCTCTACATCGCCTGTCGCAATACCGCGTACAGCAACCGCAAGCGCCTGCGTTCCACTATTCCCAGCAGTCCCTGCAATAAGGGGAATAAATGCCGCAAGAAGTGCCACTTTTGAAATGGTTTCTGTAAATAGATCTATTAAATTTGCAGTAAGCATGCCAAGCACAAGCAAAATAATAAGCCATGGCAATCTTTTTTTCATCGCTGAGAATGAATTTTTGTCGAATGTATCCATATTGGAAACCCCGGCAAATTTTGCATAGTCATCAGATGCCTCTTCTTCGAGAACATCGATAATATCATCGACTGTAATAATTCCTAGTATATGTTGTTGAAAATCAACAACTGGTATCGCAAGGAAATTATAATCCTTGATAGTCCGCGCGACTTCTTCTTGATCGTCCGACACTAGTGCGCTAACGACACGCTCACTCATAATGGAACTGATTAGCGTATCCTCATGCGCAATGATCAAATCACGTAGTGACACAACACCCGTTAGTCGATTATCGTCATCCACAACAAAGACATAATAGATGGTTTCTGCTTTTGGCGCTTCATTGCGCAAAATAGTCATTGCGGAACGGACAGTCGAATTTTGTGGAATCGTGACGTATTCCGTCGTCATAATGGAACCAGCTGTATACTCCTCATAATGGAGTAACGCTTTAATTTCTGTGGCTGCCTCCTTGTCCATCAACGTTAAATAACTAACTGCCTGTGATTTATCGAGTTCCTTCAGGACATCTACCGCGTTATCCACGAACATGTACGAAATCATGTCCGCTGCATACGTCGTGTCCATCTCCTGAAGGAACTGTTTGTATTCATTATCATCGATTTCACTTGTCTCAAAAATTTCGGCAAGCTCTTTCGGTGATAAGTAGTGATACATAATTTTACGAAGATCGACGCTAACCTTCTCGTAGAAAATCGCTCGATCATATGGATGAAGGAGTAGGTATTCATCCCGGAATGCTTTTATGTCTTCATTCACAAGCGTCCCTATCAGTTTTTCTTCATCAAAAACAACTTCTTCTTTGTACTCTTCATGTGTTTCCATAGCTACACCTTCCTTTCCAGCGTACATTCCCCTAAATAGGGTATTATAATAGCATACATTCCATACAAAAGGGTGGAGAAAATTATGAAATTCGATATTATTGGAGATATCCACGGGTGTTATGATGAATTCATCACATTAATTCAAAAACTGGGCTACACCATGGATATGGGAATTCCAGTCCACTCAGAAGGCAGACATCTAGCATTTGTGGGAGACGCAATGGATAGAGGTCCTGACTCTTTAAAGATGTTACAACTATTATTCAAGATGCAGGATGCACATGCCCTCTATTATTCCCCGGGAAATCATTGCAATAAACTTTACAGATTTGCTAAAGGTAATCATGTGCAGTTGACACATGGACTGGAAACGACCGTGGCTGAAATCGACGTATTATCGAAAGAACAGCGCAAACAATTCCTGAATAGATATCGCCAGTTTTATGAAGCTTTGTCGTTATACCAAACCTTCAACGCCGGTGAGCTAATCATTGCGCATGCCGGGATTCCCGAGCGACTAATTGGTAGACCTTACTCAGAAAAAGTCCGTGTTTTCGTCCTATATGGCGATATTACGGGCGAAAAGTTACCAGATGGCAAACCTGTCAGGCGCGATTGGGCCAAACAGTACAACGGACAAGCATGCATTGTTTACGGTCACACGCCTGTCCATGAAGCCCGCTTTTTACAGCATACAGTCAATGTCGACACAGGATGTGTCTTTGGCGGCAAGCTAACAGCATTACGCTACCCAGAAATGGAAGTTGTTTCGGTGCCTTCGTTACAGCCATTCCTAGCAGATAAATTCACCGTATTCGACTGATATTTTGCATATCTGCTGGCATATCACTATCGAATTGTATGTCAGCCCCTGTTAGTGGATGCCTAAAACTGAGCGTTGCACAATGCAACGCTTGACGCCCAATCCAATGCTCTGTGCCCCCGTATAAATCATCTCCAGCAAGTGGATAGCCTGCCCATTGTAAATGTACACGAATTTGGTGCGTTCTCCCTGTATGCAGGACTAACGCAATCCTTGTCAGTGCATGTCCCTCTTTTTCAAAATGGTGCTGCACTTCTACATCCGTTCTAGCAAATTGGCCATCCTCACGTACCATTCGTTCGATGATGCTGCCATCTTTTCTACCGATTGGCTGTTCGATAGTAAAACAGTTCTCCTTCACCCAACCTTCAACAATCGCAACATATTGACGATGAAAACCGGAAGACACCATCTGTTCACTGAGTAGATGATGGATATGCCGGTTTTTTGCTATGCAAATCAACCCCGATGTATCTTTGTCGAGACGCGTGACAACATGCACCGTTGCGGGTAGGCCATCACGAACAAATTTACCTGCAACATAATTTGCAACCGTGCCCCCTGGATGATCTCGGGAAGGAATTGTACTTTGCCCTGGCGGCTTATTCAGTATAAGGATGGCTTCATCTTCATAGACAATGTCTAACGGTCCATCTTCTGGATGTAAGCCTTCACTCGGCTGCTCCGGCGGGAAAATAATCGCAACCTCGTCCCCCAGCTGTAAGCGATGCCTCACATTTTGTTCATGACCATTGACCGTTAAATGGCCGCCTTCATATTTTGTCGCAGTCAATGTTCTTTTCGAAATGCCTTTCGAATGAAGAAATTCCCGCAGTAACATTCCTTCTTCATCCACTAAAAATACGAGACGAAAACGCAAATCTTTCTTCATCACATCAAATATCACTGTCGATAAAGGAATCATGCACCCGTTTCCAAAACGGAAATTGACGGAATCTTGCAAAGCGTACTCTTTCCTTTGCGACAACATACTCAATCGACTTGACGTCCTTATGGAGCAACTGCAAATGATCAATCGTCAACATAAAATCTGGCCCTTTGACAGGCTTTAAAATACATTTATGATGATCAGGTAACACCAGTGGTGCACCTAGCGTTCGGAAAACCCGGTTATTAATGGAAGCCATCTCCGCCAATTGCATAGCCGGAAGCGAAGGATGGATGATCGCTCCCCCAAGTGCCTTATTATACGCAGTCGATCCAGATGGCGTTGACATACATAAACCATCCCCTCTAAAGCGTTCAAAATGTTCGCCATTGAGTTCAACATCCACGACAAACGTCACTTCAGATGATTTAATCGTAGATTCATTCAACGCAAGATACGTTGCACTTTTATCCAAATTACGGTAATTAATTGTTACTTCAAGGAGTGGATATTCAATCACTTCAAATTCTGTACGCGCAATGGAAATGACGAGCTTTTCCATCTCTTCTGGCTTCCAATCCGCGTAAAAACCTAGATGTCCCGTATGAATACCAACAAAAGCAGTATCTTGCAAACGGTGCTGATATTTATGAAACGCATGTAGTAAAGTACCATCGCCGCCAATCGACAGGACAATTTCAGGTTCTTCCTCATCAAAAACAAGTCCGAAACTAATCAAATAACCTTTTGCTTCTTCCATTAGCCGGTTCGATAACTCATCATTTCGTGATTGGATAGCAAATTTCATGTTCTTCACCGCTTTCTTCGATCCTTTTGGTCGTAGCTTCTCGTAGCTGTTTCTTTAAAGGCACTGAAATATTGTTGTGCATCTTGGATTTCATCACGAATTTGCGACATCTCTTCATCCAATTGAAAGGCTGCTTCTGCTGCTCTTTCAAGACGCAATCTAATTTCGTTCGGCATTTCACCCTCATATTTATAATTCAAGGAATGCTCGATTGAAGCCCAAAAATTCATCGCCAATGTGCGGATCTGGATTTCTGCCAAAATCGTTTTCTCCCCATGAATAGTCTGAACGGGGTACTTGATAATCATATGATAGGATCGATAGCCGCTCGGTTTTTTATGCGATATATAATCACGTTCTTCAACGATTTCAAGATCTTTTCGCTGGCGTAGCGTTTCAACAACCGTGCCAATGTCGTCGACAAATTGACACATCATGCGAAGTCCCGCAATATCGGGCAATTCCGTAGCCAATTCTGCCGACGGTTCAAAGGGAATCCCTTTTTCAAGTGTTCGATCGTAAATACTCGCGAGCGGCTTCACTCTGCCTGTCACAAATTCAACAGGCGTATGTACGTCTTCCAAATCATATTGATTGCGTAGCCCTTTAAATTTCACCTTTAATTCATCTACTGCTTGTTTATAAGGTTCAAGAAATTGACTCCATTGCCTCATCTGGACCCCTCCCAGCTGTTAGTCTACTTGATCAATTGCGCCTCGGCGTAATTGCGAATCGAACAGCAAAGGGTTCGATTTGCCATATTTCTGCGTTTTTTGCAGAAATTAAGGCACTTGGATAAGCGAAATTGACTCCCTTCAAAATCTGTGACATCCGCCGGAGGCTTTAACTGAATCCGGCTGGGGTTTGAACCCCAGCCGGATTCAGTTAAGTATGTCTTGGAATGCTTGCTCGACTGCTGAAGAGAATGCTTCCCCGTAGTTATCATTTCCCTCAATATTATAAATAAGCATCGTTAGCTCATCTTTAAATCCAGGTAACGCCATTATCTCATCTTTCCATACCAGTACCGGATCCACATCCGACTTCAACACATCCACCATAAGTGGCCACGCTGCCCGTGTAAAATGGAGATGACGATAGCCCTCTTCTACTTCTAACAAATACACAAATGATAAGTCTTCAGAATCCGTAATCATCTTGCCAGATGGAACGCCCTGTGGCTGGTCAGCCGTTTCGTCCAATAAAAAGCGGATTTCTCCTCCGTCTCGGATTCCGCTGTTAATTTGATGTTGAATGCTCACAATTTCTTCTTCCCTTCATATGTCATTATGTTCAGTTTACCATATGGAGCGCGGCCTTGCAGTTTCGAAAATGCGTTTTCTTTGTACTATTGGTATACTACTTAGTAGAGTGCTATTTCGTAAACTTAGAGCCTGATGGCAGAAAGGAAAGATCATAATGGATACACGTGCGATTCGTACACTAATGGAAATCAATGCCTTGCAATCTTTTGGCTCTGTTCAACCGAATGCCGGACAGGATTCTTCGACCTCAGTATTTCAAATGATGTTAGATGAATTGGGAGGCCAATCGTCTGTAACAGACTCCTTATCTTCCGTTTCTTCATCATTACTCAATCATGTAAATCAAACCGAAAGCCTACGCTATGCAGGAAGTAATCGTGTTTTTGAGCCTTCCACATTAGCTGCAATACTTCGTACATCACAACAAGCACCTATTTCATTTGGATCTAGCCCTATTGATAATGGCCAATATAGCGACATCGTCAAGCAAGCAGCAGAGAAATTTGGTCTACCCGAAAACTTAATCGCTGCTGTCATTAAACAAGAATCGAACTTCAACAATAGCGTTGTCAGCCGCTCAGGCGCTGAAGGACTTATGCAACTCATGCCGGGCACAGCAAAATTCCTCGGTGTAACAGACAGTTTCGATCCCGTCCAAAACATCATGGGTGGAGCCAAATATTTAAAACAAATGCTCAATCAGTTCGACGGTAATACTGAACTAGCCTTAGCTGCATACAATGCCGGTCCCGGAAATGTGAAGAAGCATGGTGGTATTCCTCCTTTCAAAGAAACCGAGCAGTATGTGCAAAAAGTACTGAATTACGCTAGGATTTAGCAGGTGTCTAACTGAGGTGGGGATCACTTGTAAGCGATTTGTTTGAGAAAGTTGCGCCAGGTTGGTAGAATATCAGTACAGTCAGAGCAAAGGAGATTGACATTATGATGCGAAAACCTTTGATCCCTTATGAGGAGATCGGTGCTGAAAAGTTGTCGGAACTTATCGACTTATTTTACACTAAAGTGGCTGTCCATCCAGACCTATACCCTATTTTCCCGGGTGACTGGGCGGAAACGGCACGAAAACAAAAACAATTTCAAACACAATATTTAGGCGGACCCAATTTATATACAGACGAACACGGTCACCCAATGATGAAAGCTCGTCATAACCCCTTCCCAATCACACCCGTTCGCGCAGAAGCATGGCTTTCTTGCATGGCCGAAGCAATGGATGAAGTCGGACTTGAAGGAAGCTTACGAGACATGTACTATAAGCGTCTTGTCTTAACTGCAAACCATATGGTGAACAGGAGCGAGGAGGATCACCTGTGAACCGACAAACAGTAATGGAAAATTCGATGGTCCCTTCTACATGTGCAAGACCCATCGAATTATATGTCTTCATTGACCCTTTGTGTGAGGATTGCTGGTCTCTCCAGCCTCTTCTTCGCAAGTTACAACTAGAGTATGATCGCTATTTCACACTTCGAATTGCATTGCGTACATCATTACCATCGATGAACCTGCCATGTATACAGAAAAACGAGGATGCACTAGCCTGCGACAAAGTGCATCCAACTTACCCTATCATCGCAGTGAAAGCAGCGGAATTCCAAGGAAAGCGTGCTGGCTTACGCTTCCTGTCAAAGGTATTTGAATACTCTTTCTTAAAATCCCGAAATGTCTCCTCCTTTTCAGTACTCGTTGAAATTGCTGAAAAGTTAGAGCTCGATGTCGATGAATTCATTCGCGACTTTTCTTCCAAAAATGTCTTGCGTTCTTTACAAGTTGATGTCTATATGGCAAAAGAAATGGAAGTCGATAAAGCTGCTACCTTTGTTTTTTTCAATGGCAATATTGAAGATGAAGGACTAAAAGTAAGCGGCTTATACGAATACGAAGTATACGAACAAATTTTAGAGGAATTAGTCGGTATGACCATCATCCCTGACATTCCACCACCACTAGAAGATTTGTTCCAACGTTTCGATGTACTAGCTACAAATGAAATCGCAGATATTTACAATATCTCCGAAAAATCAGCCGAACGCGAATTAAAAAAACGACTCCTTCAACAATATATTGAACGAATCACTTTCCAAGACACGACCCTCTGGCGCAAAAAACAACTATAACGAACAAGAACCACTCCATTTCCCGGTAGTTAGCCGGCGATGGAGTGGTTTTTGTTATGGTGGCGTCTAGGGAGGACGAGTTTCCGCTGACAGTTTGATTGCTTTCACTTACAGTTCCAGGACTTTCACTTACAGTCCACGCATTCACTTACAGTTTGATCGCTTTCACTGACAGTTCCGCTGCATTCACTTACAGTTCCAGGACTTTCACTGACAGTCCACGCATTCACTTACAGTTTGGTCACTTTCACTGACAGTTCCGCTGCATTCACTTACAGTTCCTGGACTTTCACTTACAGTTCACGCCTTCGCTGACAGTTTGGTCGCTTTCACTGACAGTTCCGCTACATTCACTTACAGTTCCTGGACTTTCACTGACAGTTTCGCTGCTTTCACTTACAGTTCCAGGACTTTCACTGACAGTCCACGCCCTCGCTTACAGTTTGATCGCTTTCACTGACAGTTTCGCTGCTTTCACTGACAGTTCTAGGACTTTCACTGACAGTTCACGCATTCGCTGACAGTTTGGTCGCTTTCACTGACAGTTCCGCTACATTCACTTACAGTTCCTGGACTTTCACTGACAGTTTCGCTGCATTCACTGACAGTTCGGCTACTTTCACTGACAGTCCATCACCTCGAAAATAATAGTAGTCTATTATTCCTTCACTTACAAAAAGAGCCTTTCTTAAAAAGAAAGACTCTAGACTATCCGTCAAGGACAGTTTATTCGATTTCCGACAATATAAAATGCCGTCTTAAACTTACCTTTTTTAACCAGATTCGACTTCGAGAGTACGTAACAGGCTGCATTTCCATTCTTCAATCTCAAAAAATTTCTACATTCCTCATTATTCATCGAATTTTTAACAAGCATAAACCAGTCCTGAATAGCTTCATTATAGGGATCATCAGCTTTCTTTGAGCAACTTGGACAATACCAAGTCTCTCGATTTTTCTGTCGGAGTTGCCCATGGCAATCAGGACAGAGTAAGCCTTTCCGTAAGTCACTCGGACTAATATGATAAAAGGAGCAAAGTGGAAACGGATTAAATTGCTGTTGTTCAACAATCATTTGTCTTGTTATAGTTTCAATTTGACTAGACGTTAGAATTCTTTCAAATGGTTGCAACTTTTGAAGATAAAAAGGAATTTGTTTTTTATAAATAATAGGGAAATCATCTGGGGCATCTATCACTTTTGTATTTGGATTAGCGAGAACAAGTAAGCCTAGTGTTTTCAAATGAATGCCCCGCTGACGAAACCATTCATCAAGATTCGACTTATTCGATTCAATCTGATGGACCGGGCAATCGAGGACCACTTCGTCACCAGTTTTGAGTACTTGTTCTAGATGAGGAGGATTTGGTACAAATCGGACTGTATCCTTAAGATTTTTCACCTCGACAATTAAGACATATCGTTCCGTGATTACCAAAGTGTCTATTTGAAATGTGAATTTTGGGGAAGTAGACAAATGTACATCAGTAAAAACTTTCATCATTTGAGGGAATTGCGTCCTCTCAATATAAGCATCGGCGTTGCATTCGCCCGAATAGCCGGCTCCAATTCGATAAAGTTGGTTTTGTAAAAACTGCACTTTTCGATGTTCAGGAGGAAGCCGGGCGATTAGGCGTGGAATTCCTTTGAGTAAAATTGGTTTTTTTCGTTGAATAGTAATGCTTATGATATCCAACCCCTTCTACGTAAACTGATAATTCTATTTAATTATACTGAAAAGGACAGTAATTGACAATAGTTATCCAAATTCCCCGGATTCATTTACTACCGAATCACATAGCCTTATAACAAAAAAGAGCATCCTACTCCTGGGGGGGAGTGAATGCTCTTTTACAAAGGGAATGGGAGAAATGTTCACGTTCAAACAAAAGGGGTGTATGTTTGGTATGTGATCTATTTCACATCCTTACCTTATCACAAAATAATAGTAACAGCAACTTTTCACAATACAATTCACATGAATGTCACATTTCAAATCATTGTTAAACCCACAGCCTCATAGTTATACAACAGGATGCACTAATATATAACAGAGACGTACTCGCTTAACAATATACCCATTAAATTATTTTTATATAATAAAATACAGCCCTACATAACAAATAGGGCTGTAAGATAGTATGATTTAGTTTTTCAAAAGAAGTGACTCAAGCTCATTTAACTTCTCTTCAAATACACGGCATGCCTCTTCAATCGGCGCAGCACTTGTCATATCAACGCCTGCTTTTTTTAGCACTTCAATCGGATAATCAGAAGAACCTGCTTTCAAGAAGTTATTGATATAACGTTCAACAGCTGGCTCACCTTCTGTTAAAATTTGATTGCTGAGCGCTACTGCTGCACTATAGCCTGTCGCATATTGATAGACATAATAATTATAGTAGAAGTGTGGAATCCGTGCCCATTCGAGACCAATCTCTTCATCAACAACAAGATCATCACCAAAATACTTTTTATTGAGCGCATAATACTCTTCAGTTAGTTTTTCAGCCGTTAAGGCAACACCTTGCTGATCCAACTCGTGAATCAAATGCTCAAATTCAGCAAACATCGTTTGACGGAATACGGTTCCACGGAAACCATCTAGCCAATAATTCAACAGATAAATACGTTTTTGTTCATCGTCAATCGTTTTTAGCAGGTGATCATTCAACAGTGCTTCATTCACAGTCGATGCAACTTCCGCTACAAAGATTGAATAACCGCTATAAATGAATGGCTGGCTTTTACGCGAGTAATAACTATGGACACTGTGGCCGAATTCATGTGCCAATGTGAACAAGTTGCTGACGTTATCTTGCCAATTCATTAAAATATACGGGTTGGTACCATAAGCTCCAGAAGAATATGCACCCGAGCGTTTGCCTTTATTTTCACGAACATCGACCCAACGATTATCCAGTCCTTCTTGAACAATCGATACATAGTCTTCTCCGAGCGGATGGAAGCTATCAAGCATCGTCTGAGCTGCTTCTTCGTATGGGATCTCCATATCGACATCTTTTACAAGCGGTGCGTACATATCCCACATGTGAAGATCCTCAAGTCCAAACACTTTTTTACGAAGCGCCACATAACGCTGAAGCAAGTGCACATTTTTATTAATTGTAGAGACTAGATTTTCATAAACCTGTTCCGGAATATGATTATTGGACATCGCAGCTTCACGTGCAGATGAATAGTTACGGATACTAGCGTTGACGTTATCACGTTTCACATTTCCAGAAAGGGTCGATGCGAATGTATTTTGAAATTCTCCATATTTGGAGTACGTCGCTTTAAACGCATCTTCTCGAACGCGAGCATCATCACTCTCTAAAAATCGAATATAGCGACCGTGCGACAACTCAACTTCTTCTCCATTTTCGTCTTTCACCATTGGAAACGTTAAATCTGCATTGTTCAACATACTAAATGTTTCTGAAGATTGACCTGTCACCTCAGATAACTGCGCAAGAAGTGCTTCCTGTTCAGCTGGTAGAACATGAGGTCTTTGCGTATTAATTTCTTCAAATTCCTGCTTATACAAACGCAATCCCTCATGCGTCTCCACTTGCTTGTTCAATTCCGCTTCATCCATTGCCAGTAGCTCTGGTAGGAAAAATGATAAAGCTGTAGATACTTTTACGTAGAGTGATTTCACACGGCTATCCATCGCCTGATAGAAGCTATTTGTCGTGTCTTGGTCCGTCTTTAAATGTGCATATGTGTAGAGACGGCGTAATCTTTCTGAGAGCGTATCACGGTAAACTAGTGCATCGTAGAGCGCATCTGCTCCGTTATGCAGTGTTCCTTTGTAGGTCGCCGCCTTATTTGAGAATTCCTCAACATCCGTATAGGCTTGTTCCCACGCCTCATCTGATGCGAAGATGTCCTCTAAGCGCCAAGTCTCCTCCACTTTCACTTCATCACGTGTCAATACTTTGTTATTAGTTTCAGTCGTCATCGATAATCCCCCTTCTCCCGTTACTTCGGGAAACGAATCAGTTCTATTTTCTCAATTTTCATACCGCTTTGCAAGTAATCTTTCTGATAATACACGAAAAATCATTTTATCATTGATTACAGAACTATTTTGAAATGATTCAATTCCTTCCGCTATGAGTAAATCTCGATAGGCCACACACGCTTGTAGTCTTCCTATAGATACACCTTCTATACTCGACAAATAGCCACGAATTTGATTTTCCGTTAAATCACTGAAACGGATTCCCCTCCACTTCATAAAATGGATAAGTCCCAATTGCCATTCACAATCATGCTCTCGAAACGACTCGCTAAATGTCACGGGGATTCCAATCCATAAGGGAAGATTCGTTGGATGAACACGCATTTCATAACATATTTTCAAAAAAGAATCATTTACCCCTCTTCGATTTAATAAAATACGTGATTGTAGAAAATCATTACGCATGGATACATAAATGGCTACATATTGATGTAACTCTTCCTTAGATGGGGCTTTAGGTTTTGCAAACGGAAATACTTGCTTCGATAACGGTAATGACCGATGGATACCAATATATCGTTTTCCTGCAACGTGGATCAAACTAGAAAAATAATGGAAGCGTTCTTTTTGGGGATTGTACGTGAGAAATGTATAAGCTTCAGGGTATGTGTGGGTTAAGAAGCTTTCGTGGAACTTAGAAAAATAGAACATACCAACAGCTTGAGGTAATGTTGTGAACTTTGCTGGGGTATGCAAAATCCATATCGGTTTCATTCCTATACTACGATAACCGTTAGACCTCGACTCCATGTCAGAGACAGGGATTGTACTGCACTGAAACTCAATAGGTGTTGAAGCCGATGTTGTTGTCACAAGAAGATCAGGGCGTTGTGACAACATACGCAAAAAAGGTTCAAGTTCGACATGCTTCGTCTGTTTTTGCAAAAAATGATACAACTGCAGCTTTCCTTGCAAATGTTCTTGCGTTTCACCTTCTGAAAAACAGGCTGAACAGCTAGTATCTTTTTTATGTGCGAAATGCGGAATCATAATTTCTCCAACTTTTAATTGAAGCGGGGATTTGCATTGAGGGCAATAGAATAATTCTGTCCTTCGCCATTTTTTCAACTGTTCCCTTGTTAACTCCGGTGTAAGAATAATGAGTTGTCCACTTGCTGATTTTGCTGTCAGTATACGAATTCCCTCCTTTTCACTTCAGTTAGACTTAGGCACTATAGTCTAATTGACTTTAATTTTACAAATTTTCTAATTAAATTGCAAGCACAAAAAACAGCTATCGCATTGATAGCTGTTTTGAACTTATTCACTTCGTTCCAAAGTAGTGTTGAATGTTCGTGAAAACATCTGCATCCATAATGACTTTACCATATTCCCCAAGTCGATGTTTCGTCAGGTTAGATGGCATTCCGAATTCAGAAATGACGCTGAACAAATCTGTTTTCCTCGCTTCATCCATTGTTTCATCCTCATATTCGATATGCAAATAATAATTATTTTCATATGCATAAAGGGATGATTTGACGATATACCCCTCCACTCGACTCGTTAATGGAATGAGGTCATCGAATTCTTTGAAGACAAATACATTATCGAGCCACTCTTGTGCACCAACATTCACATCCGGTATCATCTCTTCATCGTCTGCAAACATCCCACTGTCATTTGGAAATAATTTTCTTGGATCATCTATGCCAAAAGGTGAGTCGACCGGTTCGCCATCTTCGGACATTTGTGCTCGTGTAACTGTCACTTCAATTCCACCGCTCATTGCATGCACCTGAATCCATAATGGTCCTTCGATTTCAAACTCTGACTCGTCATTGACTTCGTCCATCATCTCCCAGAAGAGTTCCTCACTTTTGTCGCGATTATACCAAACTTCCTCCCGTGTAAAGCCGCGCTCTTCAATATCAATATATGAAAGAAAAAATTTAACTGTATTTTCGTTAATGCGCTCTATTTCCATCCTTTTTCTCTCCTTTCCTCTAAAACAGGATTTGACCGGTTCCCCTCAATCAATGTGTGTAAAAATCCTGCAATGCTTATACTTAATATATGACCATCCTACGAGATTTGAAAGGGTTCTGCCTCAGGATGAATAATTTTGATAGTAATAGCATTGTAGAAAACATCCTCTGGGAAAGCAAGAGAAATCAATTACACCACGGCGTAATTGCGTCCAGATTTTGAATCGAGCTTGAGGCCTGCATGATGCCGGTCATGCAACGGGGAAGGATTGAATTGCATCCTTCCTTGTTGCCGCAGGACGCGGCGAACCTAGGTTGCCTTCATAACTCCTTTCAAAATCTGTGACATCCGCTAAATACAAATAAAAAAGCTGATAGGTTTACGGCATTTTTCAATGTCAATTCCCATCAGCTTCACACTATTGTTGGATTAGTTTACCATGCGCCGCGCTTCAAGCAGCTGATAGGCTCTTACTTTTCTCGGTAGGAATCGACGAATCTCATCTTCATTATACCCCACCTGCAACCTTTTTTCATCGAGAATAATCGGTCTTCTCAAAAGGCCAGGATGTTCCTGGATTAGCTCGTATAGACGTTGCAATGGAAGACTTTCTACATCAACATTCAGCTTTTGGAAAATTTTCGAACGCGTTGAAATAATTTCGTCCGTTCCATCTTCTGTCATACGAAGAATTTCTTTTATCTCGTCAATATTCAAAGGTTCAGAAAATATATTTCGCTCTGTATACGGAATTTCGTGTTCCTCTAACCACGCTTTTGCTTTCCTACATGATGTACAGCTTGGGGATGTGAATAATGTTACCATCATATGCTGACACTTCCTTTCAGTCGGATTAAATGTTAGAAATTATATTTGTACATATTGAATTAGAATAATTTTAATGTGGTTACTACTAAAGCCTATTATACACATATTCATTACCGATGAATACACTTTTTAAAAATAAATTGCCAAACTGTAGCATTTTGTCACAATTCCACAATACTTAACGGCTTTGCTGCAACTCAATAACATATGCATTTCTGCTCTATACTGTTATACCCAGCAGCTCAAGTTTTTAAACATCTGATTTGTCAAACAAAATACTTTCTCATTTAGGTGACTGCTAATTGAAAATAATTATTGGTCCTTCTCTTATATAATACGTTTGTCGATGGGTAAAGGTTTCATTTAAATTCAAAAAAGTTTCAGGCTATAGTTTGAATTTCAAAATCATTTCTTGTAGATTCTCTGCCATACCAGCCAAAACTGTGGCTGAGGATGAAATTTCTTCCATGGAAGCTAATTGCTCCTCAGATGCTGCTGATATATTTTGGGTACCGGAAAGTGTACGATTTGAAATATCTGAAATATGACTAATCGATTCCACGACATCAACCGTACCTTCTATCATCTGATTTGTTGAAGTTAAAACTTCCATAGACTTTTCTGCTACATCGTTTAAATCATGCTTGATTTCTGCGAAGAGTTGACCTGCTACATGTACGATTTGAACACCATCTTCTACTTCTTTTTGGCCTTTTTCCATCATCCGGATTGAATTATTTGACTCCATTTGGACATTTGAAATAAGCTGTGTAATTTGCTGGGCGGAATGGGACGATTGTTCTGCAAGATGGCGCACTTCATTTGCGACGACAGCAAATCCTTTCCCTTGTTCACCTGCACGTGCTGCTTCGATTGCAGCATTTAAGGCGAGTAAATTGGTTTGTGCGGCTATACCAGAGATGACTTCAACAATCTGATCGATTTCTTTTGAACGTTCACTCATTCCGGTAATAGAGGTTGACAATTCTTTCATTGTTTCATAAATGGATTCCATTTGGATGACAGTCGATTGAATCGTTTCATTTCCAGTTCCTGCTTTCCCTAATGCTTGTTCAGATAAAGTGGAAGTCAGTTTTGCATGAGATGCTATCTGGTTTACATTCATAGAAAGCGTATCGGTATTTTGAACAGTACGTTCAACAGTTCCCATTTGCACCTCTGCCCCACTGGCCACTTCTTCGACTGTCAGTGTAATATGTTCGGAAGCTTGACTAGATTGTTCGGCACTAGCCATTAATTCTTCCGATGCAGCTGAAACTTGGGATGAATTTTCTCCGATTTGCGTAATCAACTGATGAAGATTTTGCTGCATCTTGTTTAAACTATCTGCCAAATAGCCTGTTTCGTCAGAGCTAGTTATGATGAGTGGATTGACGCTGAAATCCCCATCAGAGAACGCTTTCACTTGGTCGGTTACTTGACGAATAGGTCGGCTGATTCGGGAGGCTATGAATAGCGCCACAGCAAGGATAACGAGTACGGATACACCAAAAATAATTACGCTGAATAATTTCGTTTTCTCTGTTGCTGAAAGAATAGCTTTCATTGGTGAAACGAAATAAAGGCCGTAATCAACAAGCTCGATTGGCGCAGCAGAAACAAGCATGGCATCAGACTTTTTACCAATTGTGGTATAGCCACTAGAGCCTTTTCCTTCTTCAAATACAGTTAGCCATTTCGCATCTAAATTAGATTCGTCCAGTGACTTTCCAATAAGATCAGCATTCGGATGAACTTGGATGACATCACTGCTGTCAACTATAATAGGCTGTAAATTCTGATTTTCATTATTTAAATACTTATCCACAAGGTGATTAAAGTTTAGCGTCGCTACGAGTACACCTGTGATTTTCCCCGAAGAGGAAAAAACCGGGGTAGACAAAGCAATCATCTGATTCCCCGTCGTACCAGAGATTAACACATTTGAAATTGTGTCTTCTCCCTTCATCCCATTTTGAAAGTAGTTTCTTTCAGAAAGGTTTTGTACATCTATCTGTTCTTTAGTTGTATGTGCTCTCGCAATCCCTTCTGTGTCGACAAAAATAATGACCTCATACGCTGGATCCTGTTCTTTAATGATATTAACCAGCTGATTTTGCTTTTTAGAATCTAGTGATGTGATTTCTTCTGTCTTCGAAGCCAATTTGATTTCACTTGCCCGGCTTCCAATCCATTCCTCAATTCCTTGTGCAGTACTTTCAGTAAATTGTTGCATCGAATCCTCTTCCTGATTGACAATTTCACTCACAGAAGTATTGTAGATAACAATGGCTACAATAAACATCGGAACAAGGCTCACAAGTAAAAAACTTAAAATTAACCTTTGCTTAATAGTGACTTTAGTTCTATTTGACAACATTTCTATTCCCCCTTTATTTATAGTCATTTTTCACTATATCGGCTAAAGGATCAAAATTTTTAGCTCATTTAACAACTATTAGCAAATCCCCTTCGAAATTTGTTTAGTCACATAAATGCCACATCATAGTTAGTACATTCCCACTAGTAATCTAATTTCACTACCGGCCTATTGAACTGTAACTACACGTTTAACTAGGTAAACAAAAAACAGCAAGACAAATAGCCATCCTACGATAAAAATCTAGGAATGGCTATTTATTTTTATTGTATAATGAAACCACTAATTTTAGGTAGCGTCCTAATGATTTACTAATGAAAAAACGGTAAACTCTAGCACCAGGAACAGCAATATGACTCTAGTAAATTTACTTCTGCCGAAGGTTCACGGTTTATAATTAACGCCCTCTGAATACCGATTGCCTGCATTCCATAATAAATACTCGTTAATGCCATTATCCTTCAATCCTTTAATCTGTGCCTCGACTTCTGCCTTACCATAGCGCAAATAATTCCCTTTACCTAGCCAAGACGCACTGAAATCTTGAATCCACGGTCGGGAAACCGGTGGATTATCGAGTTCGGCTAATTTCGCATTCTCAACTTCGGCATATGCTGAAACGAGCTTGTACGGTTCTAGATCAGGCTTTGCAATACCGAAATATGACGTCCAATGACTTGGGTAAATCATTGATGAAATGACATCTACATTTTCGGATATCTTCGCGAAGTTCTGACCAATCCCAGGAGCTTCAGGAAGCGTTGCTGCATAGCCAAAAATATCGACGGATACTTGGACTCCATAAGGCTTCAATTGCTCTCTTGCATACGCTACGAAGTCTGTAATTGCTTCCACACGTCTTTGGACAGGATCGAGTTTCGACTCTTCGTAGGACTCGAACGTATACTCCAATGTATCATGACGCTTTTCAAATCCTTCTGGAAAACGAACATAGTCGAACTGGATTTCCTGAAAGCCCATTTTAGCGGCCTCAATTGCAATGGCAACATTATGATCCCATACTTCCTTCATAAACGGGTTAACAAAGGACTCCCCCCGCCCATTTTTCCATACGGTATCACCATCCAAAAAGGACAGCTCAGGACGCTTTTCTGCTAGCACACTATCTTTAAAGACGACAATTCGCGCAATCGGATAAATCTCTTTTTCTTCAAGTATTTTCAGCATAGCTTGCGGATCTTTTATGTAGGGCTTACCAATATCCATCGCTTTGAGCGGAGAATCATCGGCAGGTTTATAGGTAATATAGCCATAATCATCTTTAATATCAATGACCATCGCGTTTAAATCTGTCGTATCTAGTAAATTTGTCAAGTACGAGAAACGCTCTCCACCTGCTGAGTGCCCTGTTACGTAAACTCCGCGTACCGCATCCGGATACGTAAATGTTAGCCCAGAATCATAACGGAACAGCGTTGACGATGCGATGAGTTGGTCATCAATTGTTGCAAATCCATATGTACGTTGTGCAAAATCTTCTTCATCATCTTCAGCAGATGCCACCATCGGAATGGCCATTCCAGCGGCGAACAGCAACACAGACATCCATTTCATCACTTTCACATTTACACCAACCTCTCTATTTACCTATTCTAACAAAGCAAACATACGAATAATAGCGAACAATGCAAAAAGACCGGTTCTCTTATCGAAAACCGGCCCTCCCTATGATTATTTGATCAATTGCGCCTCGGCGTAATTGCGTTGGGATTTTGAATTGTGCACAGCGCAATTCACTCCCCTCAAAATCCCTAACATCCGCCGGAGGCTTAACTTGAATCAGCAGGGAGTTCGAACTCCCTCTGATTGAAATGCTCTTCTAGCATTCATCCCCCACTTATAGAAGTGGTAGATTTCTGCTGAATCAAGTTAAACGTATCAAATTCACGCTGTGAACAAAGAACAAAATGTCCTGGTGTTACTTCGCGCATAGTAACTTCCTCGTCCGGACCATACTCATGTACTTTCGGATCGTAGCCCTTACGTACTCGAGTGCGTTCATAATCAGGATCTGGCAATGGAATAGCTGATAACAGTGACTGTGTATATGGATGCAAAGGTGCCGTGTATATCGTTTCTGCTGGTCCAATCTCAACCAGCTTCCCAAAGTACATAACCCCAATTCGATCTGAAATATATTTAACCATCGACAAATCATGCGCGATGAATAAATACGTCAAGCCTTTTTCTTCTTGAAGCTCTTTCAACAAGTTAACGACTTGCGCTTGAATGGATACGTCTAGAGCAGAAATTGGCTCATCTGCAATGATGAATTCTGGTTCAACAGCTAATGCACGGGCAATCCCAAGACGCTGACGCTGACCACCGGAAAACTCATGCGGATAACGATTGGCGTGCTCACGGTTCAATCCAACCGTTTCGAGTAGCTCATGGACGCGCGCCGTACGTTCTTTCGGCCCTTTAACAAGTCCATGAATATCCAACCCTTCTGCAATAATATCCAGCACCTTCATACGAGGATTCAACGATGCATATGGATCCTGGAAAATCATTTGCATTTTACGATTAAATGCTTTCAGCTCTGTTTTCGATTTCTTTGCATGAACATTGACGCCATCATAAATGACTTCCCCACCTGTTGCATCATACAAACGGATAATACTGCGGCCTGTTGTGGATTTACCACAGCCGGATTCTCCCACAAGACCGAGCGTTTCACCCTTATAAATATCAAAAGTAACGCCGTCAACCGCACGTACTTCATTCTTTTTACCAACGTTAAAATACTGTTTTAAACTTTTAATTTCAAGTAATTTTTCAGCCACTACTGAACACCTCCTGCATTGCCTTCGTAATAGCGACTAGCTGGGTATCTCTTCATCCGTTCAATAATTGCTGCCGGCGGATCCACGGGTGGTGCATCTGGATGTAACAACCATGTTGCAGCGTAATGCGTTTCACTCACCTTAAAGAATGGTGGAACTTTTTCCATATCGATTTTCATGGCATATTCACTACGCAGTGCAAATGCATCCCCTTTAGGAGGGTCCAATAGGTCCGGTGGTGTTCCAGGAATTGCATACAACTTCTCTTCTGTTGCATCAAGCGATGGCATCGAGCTCAATAGCCCCCATGTATAAGGATGTTGCGGGTTGTAGAAGATTTCATCTACCGTACCGACTTCCACAATACGCCCACCGTACATAACTGCTACACGGTCTGCAACATTGGCAACAACGCCAAGGTCATGTGTAATAAAGATAATCGATGTATCAATCTTCTTCTGCAAATCCTTCATCAGCTCTAAAATTTGTGCTTGAATCGTTACGTCTAGCGCTGTTGTTGGCTCATCTGCAATCAAAAGCTTAGGATTACACGCAAGTGCTACAGCAATGACAATACGCTGGCGCTGACCACCTGAGAATTGGTGTGGGTATTGCTTCATACGCATTTCTGGTTGCGGCATACCAACAAGCCCTAACAATTCAACTGATTTCTTCCACGCTTCTGCTTTGCTCAGCTTTTGGTGCTTGAATAGGGGCTCCATAATCTGTTTACCAATTGTCATCGTCGGATTGAGTGACGTCATTGGATCCTGGAAAATCATTGAAATATCTTTCCCGCGAACTTTTTGCATCTCTCTTTCAGATATCTTCAACAGATCCTTACCGTCAAATAAAATCTCACCATTTTTATATTCCGTACTAGATTTCGGTAGCAGTCGCATAATCGACTTTGTCGTCACCGATTTACCAGACCCCGACTCCCCAACAATGGCAAGCGTTTCCCCTTTAAACACTTCAAAGTTAACGCCTTGGATGGCTTTCACTTCACCTGCAAATGTATGGAAGGAAAGCTCCAGGTTTTTCACTTCAACAATTTTCTCCATTTTGCTTTCCTCCTTTAATCTTTCATTTTCGGATCCAGTGCATCACGCAAGCCGTCTCCGATTAAGTTGAACGCAATCATTAGTAAACTCAAAAGAGCTGCTGGGAAAAACAGCATATACGGCTGATAAGATAGGAACTTATAACCATCATTAATAAGCGTTCCTAAAGATGCATGTGGAGCTTGAAGCCCAAGCCCAATGAAGCTTAAAAATGCCTCAAAGAAAATAGCAGTTGGAATCGTGAACATCATATTAATGATAATAATCGCCATCAAGTTCGGCAGTAAATGCTTACCAATAATCCGTGTATCACTAGCACCAAGTGTTTTAGCTGCCAAGACAAATTCTAAATTTTTATACTTCAGCACTTGTCCACGCACAATCCGTGACATCCCAATCCAACCGGTTATCGATATCGCAATGATGATTGATAAAATCCCTGGCTCCATGATCAAAATCATGAGGATAACAATGACTAGCGTTGGAATTCCAATCAATATTTCGACAATACGTTGCATAATATCATCGGTTCTACCCCCATAATAACCGGAAATCCCCCCATAAATAACACCTATCACTACGTCAATGACGGCTGCTACAAAAGCAATAAGTAAGGAAATTTGTGTCCCTTTCCACATTCGTGAAAATAAATCACGCCCAAGACTATCTGTCCCAAACCAATAGTACTCATCGACTTTCTTTACTTCGTAAAGGTCAAGTGTTTTTGAACCCAGTTTACCGACCCCATCAAAAATCCCTAACTTTTCAAGCCCAGGCACCTTAGGAGGTAAATTAGCATGCGGTACTCTGACTTCCTCCGGATCATGTTCAACCATAAATGGCCCAGCAAAAGCCATGAACAAGATAAAAATCAGGATAAACATACTGACAATCGCTGCTTTATTTTTACGGATACGCAGCCAAGCATCCTGCCAAAAGCTCAAACTCGGTTTTGAAATTTTCTCTGCATGTGAACTATCAATTGTAATCCGTTCAAATGAATCCTTTGGGAATTTCTCCATATTATTCGTCATTACTTGGAACCTCCAGACAAACGGATACGCGGGTCAATAATCCCATAAAGAATATCCACAATTAAAATAATTACAATCAAGAAAATGGAGAAGAACATCGTCGTACCCATAATAATCGCATAATCATCCGTATGGATAGATTTTACGAACTGTTCACCAATACCTGGTACCGCGAAAATCTGCTCAACGACCAATGATCCTGTCAATAATCCTGCTGCAACTGGACCAAGTATCGTAATAAGCGGAATAAGCGCATTACGGAACGCATGCTTGAAAGCGATTTCAAACCCATTGGCGCCCTTCGCTTTTGCCAATAAAATATAGTCCGAGCTTAATACTTCAATCATTTCAGTTCGGATAAATCTTGCTGCGATTGCGATAGGTCCCATAGCTAATGCGATAGATGGTAGAATACTCGATTTCCATCCTTCCCATAACCCAACCGGTAACCATTCAAAGTGCACTGCAAAGACATATTGTAACAGTACTGCGAAAACAAACGAGGGAACCGATATCCCAATAATCGCTATAATTGTACTGCCGTAATCCCAAACTGTGTTTTGTTTTAAAGCTGCAATCATTCCTAGAACAATACCGATCAATGTCCCAAAAATAAGTGCTTGGGTACCTAGAAGAGTCGAGACTTTTAACTTTTTGATGATTAAATCCTTTACATCGATATTTTTATATTGGAATGATTCACCGAAGTCGCCTTTAGCCAGGTTCCCCATATACCGGACATATTGCACCGGAATTGGATCATTCAAGCCATACTTTTCATAGACAGCCTCTCTTTGCTCAATGGATAATTTTGCTGCGGAAGCTAACGGGGACCCTGGAAGCATTTTCATAAGCACAAATGTAAATGACGCAATGAGAAATAGTGATAGGAACATATAAGCTATACGTTTTGTAATATACTTTGCCATGTTTGCACCTCCTGGATATCTTCAATGTACTCGAAATAACTTTCAATTCAAACAAAAAATACAATGAATTTTGAGATAGTTCACTCTCATTGAAAAAGAGAGTACATGGACAATAGCGACCATATACTCTCTTTTCTATGTGATTTCAAACTTTCAATTTCTTACTTTGCTTATTCAGCGATATATGTCCATTTGTAGCTATAGTCTCCACCGAATGGGTGTGTAGCAAGACCTTTTACATTAGGATTCATAAGAACCATTCTTCCACGTTGGTACTGTGGAACTACAGCTGTATCTTCGTCAAGAAGAAGTTTTTCAGCTTTTGCGAATGCTTCAAAACGTGCAACTGGATCGTTTGCAAGTGTTGTTTTTGTAGATTCAACAAGTGCATCGTATTCAGCGTTAGAGTAGTTCATTTTGTTTTGTGGACTAGTTGTTACAAACAATTCGATGAACGAAATTGGATCCTGGAAGTCAGGGCCCCATCCAGCTGATTGAACGTCATAGTCACTAGCATTGTCAAGATCAAGACGTACAGAGAATGGTACTTCTTTTAATTTGATTGTCAAACCTGGAAGGTTTTTCTCAAATTGTGATTTGAACCATTCTTGTTGTTTCTTAGCGTTTTCAGTGTCTCCGCCAAGAATTTCAATTTCTAATTTATCTACACCAAGTGCCTCTAGACCTTTTGCCCAGTACTCTTGTGCTTCTTCTGGATTATAAGCAGTGTGCTCTCCACTAAGCTCACGGAAATCTTTACCGTTTTCATCATATGTGAATTCTTTTGCAACTAGGAAATTAGCCGCGATAGAACCGTTTGCAAGTACTGCTTCTGCCATTTCTTCTTTGTCAAACGCACGTGCAAATGCTTTACGGATGTCTGCGTTTGCAAATGGTGTAGCTTCACCATTACGTTCTTGGTTAAGTTTGAAATAGAATACTGCTGTTTCAAGCTCATTGATAACGTTTGGATCATCTTGATATTGCATTGCATATTCAGCCGATAGTGTTACACGGTCTTTTTTACCTTGTTCATATAATTGAACAGCTGTTGAAGTTTCTTTTACAACGTCAACGTTGATTTCTTCAAGTTGTACTGTTGCAGCATCCCAGTACTTTTCGTTTTTAACATATTTCCAGTTACCTGTTCCATCCCAAGCAGATAGTTCGAATGGACCGTTATAAATCATATTATCAGAAGTCGTTGCATATGCATCGCCTTGTTCAGTTACAAATTCTTCGTTAAGTGGGTAGAATGTACCGAATGACATAAGTGACAAGAAGTAAGCCACTGGACGCTCAAGCTCAACAACAAGTGTTTTGTCATCTACTGCTGTAACGCCAAGATCTGCTAGTTCAGCAGTTCCTTCACCGATTTCAGTTGCATTTTTAATCATACCAGCCATCAAGAATGGTCCATAAGGAGAACCAGTATCTGGGTCAACAGCACGTTGCCAAGCATATACGAAGTCATGTGCTGTAACAGGTGTACCATTCGACCATTGTGCATCACGTATTTTGAACGTGTACGTTAGTCCGTCTTCACTAATTTCAGCGTCGCCATCAGCCATACCAGGTGTTGGCATACTGTCTGCATCTAGACGGTAAAGTCCTTCCATGATGTTGTTCAATACGTTGAAACCAACAGCATCTTCTGCAAGTGATGAGTCAACAGATGGAATTTCTGCCAATTCAATCAAGTTCAATACCTGTGGAAGCTCTTCCGCTGGTGCTTCGCTTGCCGGTTTGTCTTCTTCCTTAACCGGATCTTTAGCGCCTGCATCTTCTTCTTTTTTGTCGCCACACGCTGCAAGGAATGCGCTTAATACGAGCAAAATGCTCATAAGCCACATAAATTTGTGGTTTTTCAAATCAATAACCTCCTCAAAATTATCTGAAAACTACTTACAATAATATTATACAATGATTATTTCAGTTGTACATACCTTTTTAGAATTTCGTAGTGTTCTATGACAGATTTATCATTAAGAAGATGATTATATCAACGTTTATAACGTTATATTCCAATATTTCTGATTTTGTTCGGGAATCGAAATTATTGATTTTTCGATTAAAAAGCTATACTATTATTCTGAATTGAGGTGAAAATTTGAATAAAATTAGTAGAAATTTCTTTATTGCACAAATTATAAGTATCTTCATTATGCTTGTTTATTTTAAGGAGATGACATTACTCTCTTATATAAATTCATCATTCCTTGTTGGAGGAACTATTATTTTTATCGGTCTAGTTTCTTTTGTTTTCTCAACTGGTTTTTTTGATGTATTCACTGTCACAATGAGGAAAGCTGTAACGCCGAAACGCCGGATGAAAGATATCACGTCCATGCGAAAGCCTTCTGAAGTTTTTTCAGCACCTGTCTCACCTTTAATAGGAAGTGGTGCTCTTGTCTTATTTGTCATGGGCATTGGGCTTGTTATTTTTTACCTCTAATAGATGAAACGAATAGAATCAAGTTACGCCTATTGCAAACTTGGCATCATTGTATTATAATTTTGAAAACAGTTGAGCGAATGGCAATGAGGGAAATAGTATTTCAGCAGTCGTTTTTATAGAGAACCTGTGGTTGGTGCAAACAGGTAAACGATACTGGAGGAATGGGTTCCTGAGCCTGGCAAGTGAAATTCACGGAGTTTTAGACTCCCTAGTAGCTTGTCACGTCCCCCGCGTTAAGGGAATTTGAGTGGCCTTCGGGCAATTCGGGTGGTACCACGGTTGATGAAGCATCAGTCGTCCCTTTTACGGGGACGGCTGGTGTTTTTTTGCGCCTACAGGGGGGAGAGGATCAGTTCAATCCTTCTTTATTGCGACAGGACGTCGCGCACTTTAACCGCGGCAGTTATTAAAATTGGAGGAGATTTATTCATGAAAACCATTTTTTCAGGCGTACAGCCGACAGGCATCGTAACGCTTGGCAACTACATCGGGGCGTTCCGACAATTTACAGAGTTACAACACGAACAGCAATGCCTATTTTGTATCGTTGATCAGCATGCGATTACCATTCAACAAGATCCAACGGAGTTGGCAAAAGCAATCCGTTCGCTCGCTGCACTCTATGTAGCAACTGGCATTGATCCAGAAAAAGCAGTATTGTTCATCCAGTCCGAAGTCCCAGCACACGCACAAGCTGGATGGATTATGCAATGCATTTCGTATATTGGAGAACTGGAGCGCATGACACAGTTCAAAGACAAATCAGATGGAAAAGAAGGCGTTTCTTCGGCACTTCTCACATATCCACCATTAATGGCTGCCGATATTCTTCTATATAACACGGATATCGTTCCAGTCGGTGATGATCAGAAGCAACATGTTGAATTGACACGTGATCTGGCCGAGCGCTTTAACAAACGTTACGGGGAAGTACTAACGATTCCTGAAATTCGCATTCCGAAAAACGGTGCACGCATTAAATCGCTTCAAGAACCTTTGAAAAAAATGAGTAAATCCGATCCGAATAAAAAAGGCACAATTTCTCTTCTAGATACACCAAAAGAAATTGAGAAAAAAATTAAAAGTGCAGTCACCGATTCCGACGGTGTTGTAGCATATGACGTAGAAAATAAGCCTGGCGTCTCAAACTTGCTCACAATTGAATCGGCACTTAGCGGCGTTTCTATTGAAGATCTTGTTGCGAAATATGAAGGACTCGGCTACGGTGCATTCAAAGCAGGCGTTGCTGAAACAGTCATCAACCATCTGGCTCCAATTCAGGAAAGATATTACGAGCTTCTTGAATCACCTGTCCTTGATGACATTCTTGACAAAGGTGCAGCAAAAGCCCATGCCATCGCATCCGCTACCCTCGGGAGGATGGAAGCCGCGATGGGACTCGGACGTAAACGGTAAGAATTAGCGTGATTGCCGCTAGTACAAAGAGTATGAAATCAGCAGTATGCATAATGAAGTAGATGATCTGTCGCCATTCATAGCCGAGCGATTTGTAATTAATATACAAAATCATATTCGATACCGTAACGACAATTAGTCCATAACTGATAAGAAACAGGAACAGGCGTGTCATTGTACATCGTCCTTTGAATTTTCTTTAATTATATGACGGCATGGCCCCCTTTTAGACGAAGGGGGCTTTTATTATTGAGAGGGCTGGGGGACTGTCAGGGTAAGTTCGAAAACTGGAAGAGTAAAACGCTGAGCTGTAAGAGAAAGTCGGGGAACTGTAAGAGTAAACGCGAACTGTCAGGGTAAGTCGGCTAACTGTAAGAGTAAAGCACTGAACTGTCAGAGTAAGTCGAGAAACTGTAAGAGTAAACGCGAACTGTCAGGGTAAGTCGGCTAACTGTAAGAGTAAAGCACCGAACTGTCAGAGTAAGCCGGGAAACTCTAAGGGCAAACTCCCCCGTCCCAATCAAATCAAAAAAAGACGCCCCATCTAACAGGACGCCTTAGCTTAATTCAAATTAGATCTTTTTAAAAACAAGTGATGCGTTATGTCCGCCGAAGCCTAGTGAGTTGCTCATCGCATACTCGATGTCCGCTTTACGTGCACCTTCTGTCACATAATCAAGATCACATTCTGGATCTGCATTGACAAAATTCGTTGTCGGAGGCAAAATGCCTTCCTGCAACGCCTTCACTGTGAAAATTGCTTCCAGTCCACCTGCCGCACCAAGTAAATGGCCTGTCATGGATTTCGTCGAACTCATCGCAAGCTTATACGCATGCTCGCCGAAAACCGTTTTCGCCGCCATTGTTTCGAATAAATCATTATACGGCGTACTTGTTCCATGTGCATTGATATAGTCAATTTGATTTGGATTAACAGCACTTTGTTCAATCGCCTGTGCCATTGCGCGTGCACCGCCTTCTCCACCTGGAGCTGGTGCCGTAATATGATGCGCATCGCCTGTTGAACCATAGCCAACTAGTTCAGCATAGATTTTCGCACCGCGAGCTATTGCATGTTCATATTCTTCAAGAATCAAAATACCCGCACCTTCACCAATTACAAAACCATCACGCTCTGCATCGAATGGACGTGAAGCCGTCGCCGGATCCGGATTCAATGACAACGCAGTATTGGCACAAAAACCAGCAACCGACATCGTCGTAATCGGTGCTTCCGCTCCGCCCGTAATCATCACATCTGCATCTCCACGGCGAATTACTTCAAACGCATCTCCAATAGAGTTTGTACCAGACGCACAAGCTGTTACCGTACAAGAGTTAATGCCCTTCGCACCCAGATGAATCGATACTTGACCCGAAGCCATATCTGGAATCATCATCGGAACGAAAAACGGACTGACACGACGATAGCCTTTTTCAAGGAATGTCTTGAATTGCTGTTCATGTGTCTCCATTCCACCGATTCCAGAGCCAATCCAAACACCCGTCCGCAATGCCAAGTCACCCTCAAGTTCAAGATTGGCATCTTTCATAGCCATAACGGAAGCTGCTAGCGCATAATGTGTGAAACGATCCATTTTACGCGCATCTTTACGCGAAATATATTCTTCTATATCAAAATCCTTTACTTCTGCCGCTACTTTCACTGGAAACTGCTCACTGTCGAGCCTCGTTAATGGCCCAACACCAGATTTCCCTGCTAAAACCGATTGCCATGACTCCTCAGCTGAATTCCCGACCGGAGAAATAGCTCCGATTCCTGTTACTACTACACGTCTTTTTTCCATGTGACAATACTTCCCTTCTACCTAATTAATGAACCCATTCCCCATAGTTCCCCATTGTTTTTATTACAATCAATTATCTTCCCCACTTAATGCACAAAGCACCCCATGTGAGACCTCCACCAAATCCGACCATCACAAGTATATCATCATCCTTCACTCGACCTTCAGCTAAATCATCAACAAGTGAAATTGGAATCGAGGCTGCCGAGGTATTGCCATATTTATGAACCGTTTTCGACATCTTTTCAACCGGTAAGCCAAGACGCTCACGAGAAGCCTCCATAATACGGATATTGGCCTGGTGTGGAATTAAGAAATCGACATCTTCCTTCTCCAGTCCTGCTTTTTCAATAACATTGACAGCTGATTCACCCATTTGACGAACAGCGAATTTAAATACTTCGCGACCATTCATATGAAGATACTTATCTTGGTACAGATGTTTCCCCCCACTGCCATCCGCTCCAAGTTCAAATGATAAAATTCCTCGACCTTCACTTACCTTACCAACAATTGCCGCTCCAGCGCCATCGCCAAATAAAACAGCTGTATTGCGATCTTCCCAATCCGTGATTTTAGATAATTTTTCAACGCCTACAACAAGTATATAATCATAGACACCTGACTCCACAAACTGCTTCGCTGTCACAACTCCATACATGAAGCCCGCACATGCCGCAGAAATATCCATTGCAGCAGCATTTTTTGCGCCTAAACGTTCTTGTATCATCGTTGACACAGACGGAAATGGACGATCCGGTGTAACTGTCGCAACAAGTATTAAGCCAATTTCCTCTGCTTTAATCCCAGCATGTCGAATCGCTTCTACCGCTGCATTATAAGCCATGTCAGATGTATCCATTGAATCATCCGCAATCCGTCTCTCTTCTATACCGGTCATCGTTCGAATCCATTCATCCGATGTATCCATACGTTTTTCAAGGTCCGCATTCGTCAAAATTTGTGACGGTACGTATTTACCGACGCCAATAAGACCAGCATTCATACCAACATCTCCCGTTCTTATCATCTATTATTAGTACCTGGTATCAATCATAAAAGAAATGCGCACATTTTACAACCCACCGACACTTTTTAGTCAAATAAAGTGACTATTTACGTGGATATTTGTTTCTCCAATAGGCTCGCTATGATATGATGAAGGATGAAATAATATTGTAGAGGTGAATTCAATGAGATATATCATGACACTCTTTTGGGCTTTCGCTTTAGTCGCGATGTTAAACTACGTTGCCGGATCAATCGCCAACGTTGAGTTCAATTTTTCAGCAGGTATAATCGTTGCGGTTGTCGCCGCGCTATTAGTCATCTTCATTGGTGAGGCTTTGCCAGAAGGCGAGATTGCTGATCATTAATCAACAACAAAAACCATCTCCCTCGGCGGAGATGGTTTTTTGTTTGCTTTAGCAAAATTCCTTGATGAATATAAAATAACAATTTGATTCAGTTTGGCTTTAACCCCCTGCTTTGGTTCCTTCTTAAACAGTATTACCCAAAACTAGGTATCGTTCTAAAATAAAAAAAGCTGTACGACCTGGAATCAGTCATACAGCCACATCTATCTATTTACTTATCGTACACCGAGCGCCATTTTTGCATAGCGCGACATCATATCTCTTGACCATGGTGGATTCCAGATCACATTGACATCTACATCCTTAACTTCTGGAAGCTCCATCAGTTCTTGTTTTATATTCGCAATAATTTGCGGCCCCATTGGACAGCCTATTGATGTAAGTGTCATCGTCACTTTTGACGTACCCGCTTCGTCCAACTCAACATCGTAAACAAGTCCTAAGTTGACAATATCGACACCTAGCTCTGGATCAATGACATTTTCTAGAGCACCCATCATGCTTTCTTTCATCGCCTCATCCATCTTCATCCCTCTTTCCGTTTAATCAATTACGCAGGTCATTTCGATTTCCTGCAGTATCAAGTTAATATCTTCATCATACCAGAGTTCGCTTCACCCTTTCAAATAGGAAGCAAACCATTCTGCTGCTTGCAGCATTCCCTTTCTCGATACCGCATGTCCCGCCATATCATCAGATACAAACACAAAACGTTCAGGATTAGCTGCATAGTCTTTTTTCACGGCTTCATAAAAATTGCGTGTTGGTTCATATGGCACGACTGTATCCTGTTTGCCATGCCAAAAATAAACAGGTCGATTGTTCAATGCAGATGGATGGTTTGCCAAATCAAATGTCGATAACGTATTCAGTAATCCTTGTTTTTCCTCATCGGTGATTGGCAACTTAAAGCCACCACGTTCAAATTGAGCCATTTGCGCTGTGGATAGCTCAACAAAATTAGGCGCCCCCATCATAACCGATGCCGTATCAACCCAGTCATACACCGTCAGGCAACCAAGCGTTGCAATGCCACCCATCGACGTTCCACCTAACCCAATTTTCTCCATCGCAATAAGTCCACGTGTCCTAAGTTCTTCACGAAGGAAGCCTACCTCCTCAATCGAAGTTAAAACAATTTCCCAAAAACGCAAGCTTTGCTGGACCTCATCTAAATTCTCATCCCGAGCACCATGAAGATGTGCATCCGGCAGCAGGACACGAATACCTTTTTTCGCGATATTATGGGCATAATGTAAATTATGCTCTTTCGCACTTGTAAAACCATGGAGGAAAATAACAACTGGCACCTGTTTGTCTTGATATCCTTCTTCTACTATATGTAATAAAGGGATATGACCCCATCTTTCTTCACGAATAATCACGCATAACCCACCTTTACCTTTTCAACTAAGCCTATCAAAGTTTTTCTAAAAAAACAAAAGGGACGGTTTGAAGTATAATACTAAAAAAAGGCAAATCTGCTAATGAAACAGATTTGCCATGTTTGAATAACTATTCTTCCACGAAATTCTCTTTACCATCAGTTGAAATAGTGTACACGTGATTTCGAGCCGCTTCTTCAATCTCCCTAAATGCCCAATGACTTGTTGGGACGTCTGTAAAACTAGGTTCGAAGTCCCCATATAGTGGACCACGTTTATATAAACGATTTAATACTTTGACAGCTTGTGCTCTTGTTAATTTTTCACCAGGTCTGAATGTCCCGTCTCCATACCCTTCCATTATTTCGAATTTCCGAATGGCAAGAATCGCTTGGGCTGCCGAATTCTCACTTGAAACATCCGTATACGAGACTCCATCAATGCTCGAAAGGTTTGCACACTTTTCGTAAGCATTCGAATCATTTTCACAGGCATTTTGAACCCATCTATAGACAATTCTAGCCATTTGTGCACGTGTAATGTTTCCGCTTGGGTTGAAGGAATTGCCATCTCCGACCATAACTCCTATTTTTTTGACAGTTAAAATAGCGTTGTATGCTCCGTGTGTTTTCGGTACATCATTATACCAATCTGTTTCGTCTGCTTCTTCAGTGTAGCCACTATTTCTTGCTAACATCGTTGCCATTTGTGATCTTGTCACAGGGGCATTCAGTTTAAACGTTTTATCTGGATATCCTTGAATATATGCAGAATGCGAGTTCACATCCTGTTCCTCTGAATAATCCACTAACCCTTCCACATAAATTAATGTAAACGTACTGAATTTGTCTATCCCGAATTCTATCCCTTGTTTACCATCTTTATAGGTAACAAGCTTCCCTTGAATGACTTCTTTTGTACCGTCATCATGCTCAATGTAAACTACAAGATTATCCAGTAGATGCTGACGTTCTTTTTCATCCGTCGGTAACGCATCAGGCAGTGGGATTGTTAGCGTTACTGGACGATTTTCCATATTTGTTTCAATTACCATCGGTCTACCTAACACTTGAATTGTTTTCCCATTGGCTATCTTTTGAACACTCTCTTCTTGTTTAGCCCGTTCTTCGACCTCATTTTTTTGTGTCTGCTCTTTCAGCGGGACAACACGGAAATATAAATCTTCTCCGAAATCTTGCATTGAAGTGTACGGAATACGAATTTGAACATTTTCTGTATAGATTTCTAGATTGGCTTTCTCGTTAGCGAGTGCATCCACGGATTCCCTTGGAACCGTTACATTCACTTCACTCACTTTGTCTTCGTTATCAGGAATGATGATTCTTGCCGTATCCTGTTGTAATTCTCTTAGTTTCTCGATGGCTTCATTCACTTTTTCTGTTGTGAAGGTTACTTGGTCTTTGACAGTTCCATCCGGTTCTGTCGTACGCTTAACTGGTGTTTTGGTGATGGCTGTTCCAATTTCTACATCGACATTGATTTCCTCAACAGTTGGTTGTGTCGGTGTTGGTGACGATGGTACTGTTGACTCTGTTGATGGTGGTATCGGTTCATTGACAGTCCATTTCGCATAGAGCGTTGTATCCCCTATTACGGAATTCGTTGTAAAGTTCCATGCATTGGTCAAGCCTACTTCTTTGTACCAACCGCCAAATGTATAACCTGCTCGCGTTGGCGATGTAGGTGCTGTGATTGTCGTATTATAGTTTGCGGTTGTACTGCCTATTGCATGTCCACCTTGAGAATCAAATGTAACGGTGTAGCTAGTGATTGTCCATTTCGTATAAACCGTTGTAGCTTCACTTATAGGTGTCGCCACAAAATCAAAAGTTGTTTCAAAAGTTGCGTCCGTATACCAGCCAGCAAATGTGTAACCCGTTTTCGTTGGCGCGGTCGGTTGCGTTGCTTTTTGACCATGCTCGATATTTTGACTCGAAACTTTGCTTCCCCCGTCTACATTAAAATCAACAGCATGTTTTTGGATTGCCCACTTTGCATAAACCGTTGTAGCTCCACTTATAGGTGTCGTCACAAAATCAAAAGCTGTTCCAAAAGTTGCGTCCGTGTACCAGCCAGCAAATGTGTAACCCGTTTTCGTTGGCACAGTCGGTTGTATTGCTTGTTGACCATGCTCAATGTTTTGACTTGAAACTATACTTCCTCCGTCTACGTTAAAATCGACAGTATACTTTTGAACAGTCCATTTCGCATAAAGCGTTGTGCCCGACGTTACCTGGTCGATTGAGAAATCCCACTCATTCATTAAGCCGACCTCTTTATACCAACCGGCAAATATATAGCCTGTCCTTGTCGGTGGTGTTGGTGCTACGATTGTTGTATTATAATTTACCGTTCTGTTGCCTACCTCACTACCACCTTGAGTATCAAATACAACAACCATTAGACTGATATTAGTGGAAAATTGTAAAGTGGTTATGCTTCCTGCTGGCATACCCGTTCCAGATTCAGCCCTAACCCTCACCTTAACCGTCTTATCTCCACTTAAATCCGGTGGAGATGATGCATCATAGGCTGTCCATTCCCCGTCATCTATTTGATATTCCATCGTGGAATTGATGCCTATAATTATATTCAACGCATCATCAGTGGTTACATTAGGGGCAGGAATGGAATTGAGTAACCACTTTGCCCATAGTAATTTATCCCCGGTACTTCCCTTCTCAATTTGTGTCACTGTCTGACCAGTAGCATCCTGCTCTAGCCATCCTACAAAGCTATACCCCACCCTCCTAGGCTCACCTAACGTTATAGTCTCTGTTGTAATTGTGTAACTTGTGGGATTACTGTTATCGTTTGTTCCACCATTCAAATGATAAGTGATGCTGTAATCCTTCGGTTTAAAATTTGCTATCAGATTATAGTTTTTATCAGCTTTCAGAATATACTCCGGATTGTCAGAAATCGTGACTCCCTCTACAGTCCAATTTTCAAACTCATAGCCGTTGTTGGGTGTCGCCTTAACCATTGTTTCAACACCTTCTAAATACGTACCGCCACCTGTAACCGTACCTTCGATTGGATTATTTGTGGATGGTGAGATTGTGTAATTAGGCGGTATTTCATCATAAAAGGAACCAATAACTATTTCCCCAGAAGTTGAATATTGATTTTCGGCATCTACTTCAATCTTGCTTATTGGAAATTCTGATTGAATCAAATAATAATTTTCGCCCTGATCAGAATGAGTAAAGATTTTAGAGTTCCCTTGTTTGTCAGTAACAGTGACATTAACCGTTGTCCCATTTTGTAATAGCCCACCACTATTTGTACCAGTAAACTTTGCCCCAAAATAATAAACATTTCCACTAAGTTCAATTATAAGTTTATCTGCCAGGTTAGCTGGCTGCGGATTGGGAACAAAGAAAAGATTGTACCACCATCGTCGTATATCGCTAGAACCACTACTTTTAACGGTATAACTAATACCACTTTCAACATGACTATCGGAATAACTCTGCATTGTTGTAGGTATCCCTTGTTCACTACTTTTAAGCTGTAGGCTTGGCGTTAGTTTACCTGCTAATCCAGCAGCGCCCCCTGAATAAATATCCCAAGAAATAGTACCCTCCTCATTCGCAGGGGCAGGGATTTCAATTTTCAGTGCAGTACTTACATTCCCTGCTGTATCTTTGACCTGAATATAGATATCTTGTGCACCTAAAACCAAATCAGATAGGCTAATTGTTGTTTCTTCCGTTGTTGTTGCAACTCCAATTCCATTTGTATCTAGTGTAGGTACTGGTTCTCCAACTGCTATAACTGAATAATAATATTCTCCGGCTTCGTTTGATGTGAATTTCACTGTGGCCGTTGCATCTGAAGTTCGTTCTACCGTTCCTGCTGTTAAAACTGGAGCAACAGTATCCGAACCTCCATCATCTTCTTGCCAAATGAATGCGGGATAGCCTACCCCTTCATTTATTTTCCAAGTATCATCGAAATCCCAGCCGGCAAATGTGGACTGTTGTTTCATCTCCACAGTTGTTTTACCGAAGGACGCATCACTGCCGGCACTTGTTGTTTGACCAGTAGCTTCTGTATCCCAGTACGATGATGTAGCTGAACCAGGGGAAAAACTCACAAGTCCTCCAACACCATTAGCACTTGTCACTTTTCCGGTCGAATAAGATTCATTAATACTTCCACTATTTACCCCCACTAAACCACCTATCTCAGTGGTACCATCAACGGTTGCCTGGGAATAGGATTTGATAACCTCACTTCCGCCATAGTTAAAGCCTACTAATCCTCCCGTGTAATTTCTACCTATGACACTTCCTGTAACATAGGATCTACTAATAGTGCCAGAATTGAATCCCACTAATCCACCAACGTTCTGCTTTCCTTTAATATCAATACCTACCAATCCAACATTACTTATGTTCCCTTGGCCTTGGACTCTACCAAATAACCCTATGGAATCATCAGCCAATCTATCGATAAAAAGATTGCTAATCGTTTTTCCATTGCCATCAAAACTACCTGTAAATGTGGCAATCGGTATCCAGCCTTTTCCTTCATCATAATCCGCACCATACATCGATAAATCAATATTATTTTCAAGCTTATAATGAGCGGTTAGATTGTCTCTTACTTGGTTCAACTGTTCTGGCGTTGTAACAATGTACGGATTCGCTTCCGTTCCTTCTCCTGCCATTCCGCTATAAATAGGAATCTCTATTTTCAAAGCTATACTGATATTACCAGCTGCATCTTTCACCTGAATATAGATGTCCTGGACGCCTGAAGCCAAACCAATTAGGCTGATTATTGTTTCTTCCGTTGTTGTTGCAACTCCAATTCCATTTGTATCTAGTGTAGGTACTGGTTCTCCAACTGCTATAACTGAATAATAATATTCTCCGGCTTCGTTTGATGTGAATTTCACTGTAGCCGTTGCATCTGAAGTTCGTTCCGCCGTTCCTGCTGTTAAAACTGGGGCAACGGTATCTGCGCCCCCAGTACTATCTTGAAATTTGAGGGTTGGATAACTTGTTCCTTCATTGATTTCCCAAGTGCCACCGAAATCCCAGTCTACAAATGTAGCCTGTTGCATCATTTCCGTAGTTGTCTTACCGAATAGATCATCACTTGCAAAACTTGTAGTTTGTCCGGTCGTTTCATTGTCCCAGTAAGAAGAAGTAACATTATCCACTAAACCGTGACCTAAACCTACTAAACCACCTACAAATGAAGTACTTGGTAATACTGATACATTTCCAGCGGCATAAGATTCACTGATACTTCCATTATTTTGCCCCACCAGACCGCCTACGCTTTGTTGCTGTCCACTAACATTACTTGTCGCATGAGATTTATCAATGGTTCCGGTACTATATCCTACTAGACCTCCAACAAACAGCGAACCTTCTACAACTCCTGATGCAGAAGTTTTACTAATATTGCCACCCATGTTTGTACCTACCAAGGCGCCCACTTTTAGATTTCCTGTGATATTTGCATTCTGCAGTCCCAAATTTTTTACTTGGCCAGAAACATAACCGAATAGCCCCATATTCTCTTCATCTGGCCTATTGATAAAAAGGTTACTAATGATTTTTCCATTGCCATCAAAACTACCCCCAAATTGATCAGAGTCTGACCCAATCGGTTCCCAGCCCTCACCTGTATTATAAGGAGAGACGTTTAGATCAATATCATTCCCAAGCTTATAATGGGCAGTTAGATTATCTCGTACTTTATCAAGTTGCTCTGGGGTCGTTATGATGAACGGATTTGCTTCCATTCCATCCCCCGCTATCCCATCATCTTCTATCGCATACCCTTTTCCTACCAGTCCCAGCTGTAGACCATTCGAAATCAGCAATACTACTAAAAACATGGACATTACTTTTATCCATTTTCTATTTTTCATTCCACACACTCCTTGCAATTTTTATTTGATTTGAAATAATATGTAGAAAATCTTCGTAAAATCGGGGGATTGCTATCCTAAGCAAAAAGAATTCTCGATTTTTGTATTTTCTCAACATTTCCTGTTCTTTTTTATCATATAATAGAACCATAGAGCCAACCAATCATTTTTCCCTATTTTCAGGTTAAGATTTCTTAACCTTTGCTTCTTTCCCAACCTTTTATACTACTATGTAAGTTTGGCATCATTATTCTTGTACTACTAATCTTCCAATCTAAGGAGGGCTCTAGATGAAAAAAGGGATAAGTCGTTCAACCCTCTTGACGCTGTTTCTACTCATGGTTCTACCTTCCTTCGCCAGTGGTGCAGATCCATCTGATTCATCGATTAAAAAAGGGGTTCTTGACCTTCAACAGACTACTCTTTCAAGCAATTCGCTTTCTTTGCAGGGGCAATGGGAGTTTTATTGGGACGAGCTTCTAGAGCCTATAGATTTTTCAATAGGACAAAGAAAGCCTGCGTATATTGAAGCGCCTAGTACGTGGGCGAAAGCGGACTACACCGGGGAAGGTCTCATATCCAATGAAGGATACGGTACATATCGATTACGTATTCTACTAAACGAACATGACACCGAGCGGCACCTTTCGCTCTACTTGCCTTCCGTTGCTTCCGCATTTCAAATTTGGGTTGATGGCAAATTAATCGGGGGTAATGGGACTATCGGTATTGACCGTAAAAGTATGAAACCTAGATCATATTCGCAGATTGTTTCCTTTCAGCCAACATCGAATGAGGTTGAACTTGTCATGCAAGTATCCAATTTCTCACAACGAAAAGGGGGCATGTGGTCAGCGATAACCTTGGGGCATGAAAAAGAAATTCTGAAGCAGCGTGAACTGACTATCATGAGGGAAGTTCTGACTGCGAGCTGTATTTTCGCTCTCGGCTTTTATCATATATCCCTCTATTTATTTCGCGTAACGACCTTACTGCCTCTATTTTTAGGTATTTTCTGTCTGGTCGTGTCCCTCCGTACACTGTTGGTCGGAGGAATTCTGTTCATGTATATCATTCCTAATTTCCCGTGGGAATTAAGCGTCAAAATGGAGTATCTCACGTTCTACGTTGGCCTCTTGGTTGTTTTTATATTTTTAGCGCACTTGTTCCCAAAAGAGATGAATCAAACAATCGTCCGTATCGCTATAGTCATTTGCAGTCTTTTTAGCTTGACTACCCTTTTGCCAGCTTATATTTTCACCCATTTCCTCGTATTTTTTGAAGCTTGGATTGCCATCATGTTCATTTATTCGGTATATGTCGTTACACTGGCAACCGTTAGAAAACGTGAAGGAGCTTTTGTCAATTTCTTGTCCATAAACGTGTTAGTCTTAGCTGCCATGAATGATATGCTTTTTCATAAACAGCTGATACATTCGTTTGATTTGGCACCTATTGCTGCATCTATCTTTCTTTTCGTTCAAACATTGATTGTGGCAAAAAAGAGCTCGAATGCTTTTAAAACGGTTGAATCTCTGTCGCAAGAATTACTTGTAACGAATGCATCACTTGAACAAAAAGTAATGGAACGAACAAGAGATTTGCAAGATAAAAACAATCAATTACGCCATATTGAAGAATCAAGGAAATCCTTCTTCTCGACTGTTTCCCATGAAATTGCTACACCAATGCAATCCATACAAGGCTATATTCAGCTCATGCAGTCTAAAATACAATCTGATGAAATTCAACAATATTTACGTATTATTTTTGAAAAAACGAAGCTGTTCAATCGTTTATCGAAAGATCTAATTGATTTGGCTAAGTTGGATGAAGGACAATTGGAGTTCAATCTCGAATATACGAATGTCGATTTTTTCCTCAATCATATGAATAAACAATTGCGATACGATATTGAAAATAAAGGGATTCATTTCATCCCAGTATCAATAGATTCTCAGGAAAATGAGCTTTCATTAGTAGCATGGTTGGATGTAATGCGCATGGAGCAAGTACTGGTGAACTTAGTCCAAAATGCCATTGCGTTTACCCCATTAGGTGGCATGATTGAAATAACCAAATCCTTTGTACCAGATGAAGCTGGTTCGCAAAATGGTACACTTTTCATTAACATCACTGACAATGGGCAAGGAATTGATGCTGACCTAGTACCTCATGTCTTTAAACGTTTTGTGAAAGGAAAGGCACATCATACAATCAAAAAAGGGTCGGGGTTAGGTCTGGCGATTTGCATGGAAATTGTTAAAATGCATAAAGGTGCGATGACAGTCGAAAGCAAAGCAGGCAAGGGAAGTACCTTTACCGTTAGCTTACCAGCCTATTTGGAGAAGGAGGCGGATATCATTTGACTAGAAAAATCATGATTGTTGAGGATGATAGCGATATTCAGGATTTCCTCGTTGCTGCATTAACAAATTCCGACTTTCACACTGTTGTTTGTTCAAACGGGATAGAGGCTATCAAGGAATTTGATAGTGAGCAGCCAGATCTTATTCTGCTTGACGTTCAGCTACCGGAGAAAGATGGATTCCAAGTATGTGAGGAAATTCGCCAATCCTCCAATGTCCCTATTATTTTCGTTAGTTGTTTAGCCGATGGTTCTGATATTGTTCGTGGATTGGAGCTTGGCGGAGACGATTACGTGACAAAGCCATTTGACTTACATGAACTAATTGCACGGATTCATTCAAATTTACGAAGATCCCCCTTATTCCATCAGCAATCCAAGAATGAAGGCCAGGTCAACAAGCAAACCGAACTAGAGGCATTAACTGTTGGACCTTTTCGTTTTCATGTTCATTCTGGAAAAGTGTTTATTGGCAATACGATGCTCGATCTGTCTACCAAGGAGTTTCAAATCTTGTTCTTTCTTGCCCAGCATCTTGAACAAACCTTTCACGCTTCCGAACTTTACAATTCGATTTGGGAAGAAGATAGTCTTGGACAAACACAGGCCTTGAAAGTCCATATCAGCAACCTTAGAAGAAAATTAGAAGCAGCTCCTGGTCACTCAGCAACGATTTTAACAGTCAGGGGGTTTGGTTATCAATTTGTGATGAAGGGGATTAGTTAAAAAGCTAATTAATAACAAGCAGCCATTAAAGTATTGACTGCTTTCAAATCAAAAATGCCTTCACGGACCGAGTGAAAACGGTCTGGTGAAGGCATTTTATGTTAATCAAACCATTACTGAATCGTAATCTTTCGGTTGCATTTGTCCACTATTGATTTCCTTAACAAAATGACAAGCTGCCTGATGATCCTCTGTCATGGAATCATGTGTATAGAGAAGCGGTTCCTCCACTTTACACTTGTCCTGTGCGAACGGGCAACGTGTATGAAAGCGGCATCCCGTCGGCGGATCGATTGGTGATGGCACATCTCCTCTTAGTGGGATATGCGTTTTTACACGTGTCGGATCCGGCACCGGAATTGCTGATAATAGCGCTTTCGTATAAGGGTGTTTCGGATTTTCAAAAATCGATAGTTTATCACCAATTTCAACAATTTTCCCAAGATACATCACAATCACTCTATCTGATATATGACGGACAACACCTAAGTCATGGGAAATGAACAAATAAGTCAAATTGAAGTCTTCCTGTAACTCTTCCAATAAGTTCAACACTTGTGCCTGAATAGAAACATCCAACGCCGAAACGGCTTCGTCACAAATGATCAATTTTGGATTCACCGCAAGCGCTCTTGCAATACCGATACGCTGTCTTTGACCACCTGAAAACTCATGCGGATACCGATCCGCTTGGTACTCATTTAAACCGACCGTTTGCAATAATTCAATGGTCCGTTTTCGACGCTCTTTTGGAGGTACTGAATTTTGAATGGTCATTGCTTCCATCAAAATATCAGAAACCGTTTGCCTTGGATTAATAGAAGCATAAGGATCCTGGAAAATAATTTGCAAATCTTTCCGGTGTTTCCGCATTTCGCGTTTTGAAATATTCGTCAACTCAACATCGTTAAACGTTACCGTACCTTCCGTTGGCTCTTCAAGTCTAAGAATCGCACGTCCTGTTGTTGATTTTCCACATCCAGATTCTCCAACAATACTGACAGTTTCCCCTTCGTAAACCGTAAAGCTAATGTCATCAACCGCTTTAACGTGGTTGACTGTCCGGCCCATAAATCCACCTTTAATAGGAAAATATTGTTTTAATCCTTTAACCTCTAGCAATTCTTTTTTCGCCATAGACGTCCACCTCCGTCTCTCCGTCCCACTTGTCAGAATAAATCCAACAACGGACGTCATTTCCATTTTCTGCTTCCATCAATTCAGGTAGCTCATTTGTGCATAATTCCGTTGCAGCTGGACAACGTGGTGCAAAACGGCAGCCCGTTGGCATTTCATGCACATTAGGTACATTCCCTTTAATCGGAACCAATTTTTCCTGATCAATATCATGACGGGGCAATGAATTCAAAAGTCCGATTGTATAGGGATGATTTGGCTTTTCAAATAATGTTCTAACATCTGCATACTCAACGATTTGACCAGCATACATGACTGCAACATAATCACATGTTTCTGCGACCACGCCTAGGTCATGCGTAATGAAGATGACTGACATCCCAAGTCGCTTTTGTAGATCTTTGATTAACATAAGAATTTGAGCTTGGATCGTTACGTCCAACGCTGTCGTTGGCTCATCCGCAATTAGAATTTCCGGGTCACAAGCGAGTGCCATAGCAATCATGACACGTTGGCGCATTCCACCTGAAAGTTCGTAAGGATAGTTTTTTACACGGCGATCCGGAGAAGGTATCCCAACTAGTTTCAGCAATTCTACTGATTTTACCATCGCCTCGCGTTTAGATAGCTTTTTATGTTTAATAAGTGACTCACTAATTTGCTGTCCAACTGTGAAAACAGGGTTAAGTGATGTCATCGGTTCTTGGAAAATCATAGAAATGGCATTACCTCTAACATCCCTCATTTGCTTATCCGAATAACTAATTAAGTCTTCACCTTTGAAAAGTACTTCCCCGCCAACGATTTTCCCCGAACTCGCAAGAAGTCGAAGAATCGACAACGACGTAATACTCTTCCCAGAACCAGATTCTCCTACAATTCCGATTGTCTTTCCTTTCGGGACAACAAAACTGACACCGTCTACAGCCTTTACTTCTCCATCATCTGTAAAAAAGGATGTGCGCAGATTACGCACTTCTAATATTGCAGTGTCCATGGTGACAACCTCCATTTCCATTCATGGTGCATATCATATCAAGTCAATTCAGATCGATCCGTTTATTCAGCATACGATATGAAATGTCTACGAGTAAGTTCACAAACACAAATAGCAACGAAATAATGAGAACAGTTCCCTGTACAATTGGGAAGTCCCTCGTTTGAATTGCCTGGATGGTCAAGCGTCCCATTCCATTAATCGCAAAGATGGTTTCTGTAATAACTGCACCACCAAGAAATGCTCCAAACTCGAGTCCAACAACCGTAATAACAGGAATCAAAGCATTTTTCAACGCATGACGATACGTTACTACCCGTTCGCTGACTCCTTTTGCTCTTGCAGTTCGGATATAGTCTTGTCCAATAACCTCTAACATGGAAGATCGAGTCATCCTGGCAATAATCGCAGCTCCTCCCGTCCCGAGTGTTATGACGGGAAGCAAAATTTGGCGCCAGCTGTCACCCCATCCGGACGGTCTCATCTTTAAAAAATCAGGAAGCCAGTCTTTACCAACTGCAAACCAGTCAATGAGTACAAGGCCCATCCAAAAGTTCGGCATAGAAAGACCAAATAACGCGATGATCATAATTGTTACATCCGCCCATGAATAATGGCGAACTGCTGAAATGATCCCCGCAATTAAACCAATAAAAACAGCGAGCAAGGTCGCATAGAAGGCGAGTTCCGCGGTTACCCAAAACCTTACTTTAATTTCATCCATAACTGCACGACCACTTCGAACTGAGTACCCTAGATCACCCTGAACTGCGTTCGAAACATACGTAAAATATTGAACATATAGTGGCTCGTTCAAACCTAGTTTCTCCCGTAGTTGTTCAACGGTTTCTTCCGAAGCAGCTTCCCCCGCCATGATTTGTGCGGCATCCCCCGGGATAAGATGCATCAATGAGAAAACAAGAATCGATACACCGATCAATACTGGAACCGTTTGCAATAAACGTCTTATAATATATTTAATCATTCATGATCCCCCCGTCATCTATTCATCTTCGGATCTAGCGCATCGCGCAATCCGTCACCAAAAATATTGAACGCCAATACAACAAGTATAATCATAATCCCTGGAAAGAGGATTACATGCGGCGCATCAGTCATGAAATTACGCCCGTCACTTAACATGGCACCCCATTCAGGTGTCGGCGGCTGAGCCCCCAAGCCAAGGAATGACAATCCACTTGCAGTAAGAACTGCAGTCGCAATGCGCAATGTTGCTTGAACAATAATCGGTGACATGACATTTGGTAAGATATGTTTGAAAATAATTCGGAAATCAGATGCACCGAGCGCTTTCACTGCATCTATGTATTCCAGTTTTCTAACTGACAACGTGGAACCCCTTACAATTCTAGCAAAAGCAGGCACTGAAAAGACTGCAACCGCAATAATAACGTTTTCCAAGCTTCCACCTAGAACACTGACAATTGCAAGTGCAAGAAGGATTCCTGGAAATGCCAGCAGTACATCCATCACTCTCATAATAACCGTATCAATTATTCCACCGTAATAGCCGGACACGATTCCAAGGACTACCCCGATCACCCCACCCATTGTAACGGATAGAAATCCAACTTTTAGGGTCAACGCCATACCGTGAATAATTCGTGTAAAAATATCGCGACCATAATTATCTGTGCCGAACCAATGCTCTGCAGATGGCGGTTGCAATTTATTCAACACTTTTACTGCTGTTGGGTCTTGTGTTGTCAACAACGGACCTACTAGAGACACAACAATAAATAACAGGATGAAAAATCCTCCGACCACTGCCGCTTTATTCTTTCTGAGCCGTTTCCATAACGTCTTATAGTACTCAAGTTTTGGACTTGACCGCTTTGGTCGGCCGACTGTTTCGACCACTTTTTCTGACATACCCCGATAACACCCTCTCTTCGCATATTCAAATTGATAAATATATTATTCTTGCTAAAAAGTAGCATAACATGAAAATATGTTTTTCGGAATAGTAATTCTATTTCTGTAAATAGAGATCTTCTTACACCTACTATATCGTCCGCAATTACTATAATGACTTACAATCTTTAATCATATATTGAGTTTTAATTATTCACGAAATTTAATGAATGAATAATAATTCGGTTTTACGTATATTAATTTTCACCTACCCATTTTACGGGCACAAAAATGAATACTCTGTATAATTATTTATTTATTAGACTTTTTAGTATTGTATTAGGATTTCAAATATGTTATATTTTTAGAGATATTGCTATCCTCTGCAGTGTTTTACAAAAAAATAGTAGATGGGAGAGTTACATAATGAAGACACCTAAAAATTTCCGTTTTTTATTACTTTTAACACTTGTCATGGCATTGTTTTTAGCGGCTTGTGCTGGTGGAAGTAATGATACGGACAAAGATGATTCGTCTAAAGTGGATGAAGGCGCTAACAATGAAGGGACAAGTGAAGGAGCAGCAGGTGGCGACCTAGTTATCGCCGTTCTATCTGATGCTGCAACTCTTGATCCGCATACAGCAACAGATGTTCCTTCAGCAGCAGTTTTGACAAATATTTTAGAAGGCCTTATTAAAAAAGATCAAGATGGAACGATTATTCCAAGCCTTGCGAAAAGCTGGGAAGCAATAGATGACACGACATGGGAGTTCAAACTTCAAGAAGGAATTAAATTCCATGATGGTGAAGATTTCAATGCCGAGGTCGTAAAGAAAAACTTCGACCGAATTCTTGATCCTGAAGTGGCCGCTCCACGTGCTTTCCTGTTTGAGGTTATTTCAAATATAGAAGTTGTGGATGAGCATACTGTACGACTGATCACAGAATATCCATTTGCACCACTTCTATCACATCTAAATCACCCAGTTGGTGTAATGGTCAGCCCTAAATTAATTGACGCTGATTATGCAGCTATGAAAGAGGGCAAAAACCCGGGAGCAATTATTAGTGAAGGACCAATAGGCACAGGTTTTTTTGAATTTGAAAGTTGGACACCAGGTTCTCAAGTCGAATTAGTGAAAAATGAAAATTATTGGGGAACACCTGCACATCTTAATAAAGTGACATTCAAAGTAATCCCTGAAAGTGGAACGCGTGCCGCCGAGCTTGAAACTGGTTATTCACACCTAATCGAACCAGTTCAACCAAACGAAGTAGCTGGTATCGAAGGTACAGATAACAGTGTTGATGTAACTGTAGGTTCTTCCCTTTCTTATATCGGATTCAATATCGAGAAAAAACCATTTGACGATGTTCGGGTTCGCCAAGCAATTTCTATGCTCGTCAATCAAGAAGAAATTTTGGAAGGTATTTATGACGGATTTGGAATTCCAGCAGTCGGACCATTGGCACCGGGTGTCTTCGGCCATAACGAAACGATGAAACCACTTTCCTACGATCCTGAAGCTGCAAAAGCTTTATTGAAGGAAGCTGGATTCGAAGATGGGTTTAAAACGACAATCTGGACAAATGACAATCCACAACGTATGGACACAGCTATTCTTCTTCAACAAGAATTGAAGCAAGCGAATATCGAAGTAGATATTGAAGTCATGGAGTGGGGTGCATACCTAGATAAGACAGGTAACGGTGAACACGATATGTTCATTCTTGGTCTGTCTAATCCCGTTGGCGACGCTGACTATTTCCTAACTCAATTGTTCCATTCTTCTAATATGGGTGTATCAGGTAACCGGACGTACTATGAAAATCCAGAAGTCGACCGTATTCTTGATGAGGCACGTCAAGAAATTGACGAAACGAAACGTTTAGAACTTTACGATCAGGTTCAAGAACTCTTAATTGAAGAAGCTCCAATGGTGTATATCCATCACCAAGCGTACTTAACTGGTGTTAGCCAAAAGGTTAGCGGCTATTGGATCAATGACTCCGGTCATTACAAGCTGCAAGATATTCAACTTGTAGAGTAATTTCAATCGAACATTTGATAGTTTATAAAAAATACCCGTATTTAGAATTCATCTAAATACGGGTATTTTAATCTATTTTTCTATAAATTCAGGATACCTACCATTTTTGAATTATTCCCCCATAATGTAATACAGACATAATTCAAACATTATATTGTCTGAATCATTTTAATATGCTATATTGCATGTACCTGTTCCAAATAGGATGACGGGTAGTAAAAAAAAATTCTGGGGGGGTTACACGTATGAAAAAAACTAGTAATTACAAATGGCTACTCTTTTTATTGTTAGCGCTTTCACTCGTTCTTGCTGCATGTGCTGGCGGTTCAGATGAGCCCGAAAAAGAAAAAACTGAAGGAACACCTGCAGAAGAGACCGACGAAACAACAGAAGAATCAGCCGGAGGACCGATAGAAGGTGGAGATTTGGTACTTGCAGTTCTTTCCGATGCCTCTTCACTCGATCCAGCAGGCTCCAACGATGTCCCGTCATCTGTTGTACAAGCCAATATCTATGAAACACTTGTTAATCGTGATGACGACAACAATATCATTCCAGGTCTCGCTGAAAAATGGGAAGCTATTGATGACACAACTTATGAGTTTACACTTCGCCAAGGCGTCAAGTTTCACGATGGTGAAGAGTTTAACGCCGATGCGGTCAAAGCTACACTTGATCGAATTCGTGACTCAGAAGTTGCATCACCACGTTATTTCCTTTTCGAAATGATTACAAGTGTAGATGTTGTTGATCCGCACACTATTCGTATCACTACGGAATACCCTTTTGCACCGCTTCTTGCTCACTTATCTCATAATGGTGGTGGCATGATCAGCCCTAAATCTATAGAAGCTGATTACGCAGCAATGGAGGAGGGCCAACAGGCAGGCTCAATCATTTCTGAAGCGCCTGTAGGTACTGGCTACTTTAAATTCGTCAGCTGGACACCAGGCGATGAAATCAAACTTGCTAAAAATGATGATTATTGGGGTGACAAAGTTCACGTCGACACCGTCACATTCAAAGTAAGTTCTGAAAGTGCTACACGTAATGCAGACCTTGAGCGTGGATTCGTCCAAGTTGCAGACCCAGTTCAACCAATTGAAGTTGCTGGTATCAATAACAGTGATTATGCAACAGTAAACCAAAAAGCATCATCTAGTCTTTCTTACATCGGATTTAACACAGAAAAAGCACCATTTGACGATGTACGTGTTCGTAAAGCAATTTCTATGATGGTGAACAAAGAAGAAATCATTGAAGGTGTTTATGAAGGCTTTGGCGTTCCAGCTAAAGGGCCTTTAGCACCTGGAATCTTCGGTTTTAATGATGATGCAAATCCAATCAGCTACAATCCAGAAGAAGCGAAAAAACTATTAGAGGAAGCTGGTTACGGAGATGGCTTCAAAACAACAATTTGGACAAACGACAACCCACAACGTATCGACATGGCGATTCTGTTACAAGCAAGCTTAAAAGAGCTCAATATCAACGTTGAAATTGAACAAATGGAATTCGGTACGTATCTTGAAAAAACAGCGAATGGTGAGCATGATATGTTCATCCTTGGATGGTCTAACCCAACTGGGGACGCAGACTATGGTATGTACGCGTTGTTCCACTCTACTCAAAAAGGAAATCCTGGGAACCGTTCATTCTACGAAAATCCTGAAGTTGACAAATTACTTAATGAAGGGCGTCGTGAAGCTAACCCAGACGAACGCATCAAAATTTACAACACAATTCAGGAACATTTAATCGAAGATGCTCCAATGGTTTATATCCATCACCAAGAGTATTTAACGGGGGTCAGCAACAACATTACAGGCTTCTCAATTGATACATCAGGTATCTATCAGTTGCAGAATGTTCAATTTGTAGAATAATAGTAGCAACAAAAAACTTCAGGAGCGGTTTACGCCACTCCTGGAGTTTTTCAATTTACTTCATTGCCTCCACTTTTGGTTATTTGGTGGATTTTTTGACTTGATTCCCCCATTAACGATAGACTGGTAACTAGAAGGGGGTATTTTTTTGAAACCACATTTAATCGTTTTAGATCTCGATGGAACATTGCTGACAGACGAAAAAATCATATCCGATAAAACCGCGCATACGCTGAAAAAGGCCGAGGAGCAGGGGCACCATGTCATGATTGCTACAGGCAGACCTTATCGTGCAAGTGAAGTCTATTATCAGCAACTTGGACTGCAAACACCAATTGTTAATTTTAATGGTGCATTTGTTCACCACCCTACTAATCAATCTTGGCAAACGATTCATGAAACGATCTCCCTACCTGTCGTCAATGATGTTGTCGATGCGCTACAACAATTTCCCGTTCAAAATATCGTTGCTGAAGTAATGGACGATGTCTATATGCATTACCATGATGAAAAGCTGCTTGATATTTTCAACCTTGGAAATCCACTGATTACGGAAGGTGATATTCGCAACCATCTGCAAGTCAATCCAACAAGCTTGCTCATTCAAGCCGAGGAACAGTCCGTAGATGCTATTCGTCGCCATCTTGGCGAAGTACATGCGGAAGTGATTGACCATCGTCGTTGGGGGGCTCCGTGGCATGTCATCGAAGTCATTCGGCATGGCTTACATAAAGCGGTTGGGATTTCGCATGTTGCCAAATGGATGAACATCCCTCAAGAACGGATTATTGCCTTTGGTGATGAAGATAATGATCTTGAAATGATTGAGTACGCAGGTGTCGGTGTCGCAATGGGTAACGCCATTGATCGATTAAAGTCGATTGCTGATGAAGTAACAGCGACAAATAACGAAGATGGTATTGCACAGGTGCTAAGTGAGAGGTTACACTTAGTCTAATCAATTACGCCCCGGCGTAATTGTGTCCGGATTTTTTTCGAGCAAGCTCGAAAAGCTTCCCTAAAAAATCCGTGACATCCGCCGGAGGCTTATCTTTGTTCAGTAGGCGTTTTTGAGCGCCTACTGAACAAAAATAACAAGTATCCATTGGAGGGATTTTTATGAGAATTTTTGCGGACAGTGCTTGCGATTTACCGAAATCATTTTTTGAAGATAACGATGTCACACTTTTTCCATTACATGTCCTTATTGATGATAAAGAATATGAAGATATTTTAGCTATTAATCCAAAAGAAGTGTACGACGCTATTCGGAATGGCAAACAGCCAAAAACTTCACAAGTTTCTCCAGAATCATTTCTTGAAAAATGGCAAGGGCTTGCAGAATCTGGTGAAGAAGGCATCTATATCGCCTTTTCTTCAGAATTATCGGGAACACATGATACAGCTGTCATGATTAGCAAACAAGTACAAGAAACAAATCCAACTATGAATCTTGTCATTATAGACTCGAAATGTGCTTCCCTTGGCTACGGACTACTTGTTAAAGAAGCAGTGCGCTTACGCGATGCAGGGGAAGATTTACAGTCTATTGAGGAAAAAATCCGCTTTATGGCCGAGCATATGGAGCATTTATTCACAGTGGAGGACTTGGATTATATGGCTCGTGGTGGACGCGTGTCAAAAGCAAGTGCGTTCATCGGCGGACTATTAAATATTAAACCACTGCTTCACGTCGAAGCTGGTAAACTCGTTCCGATTGAAAAGCATCGTGGACGTAAGAAAGTGCTCCGCCGCATGACTGAGCTGATGGCAGAACGTGGCGATCATCTAGCCGAGCAAACCATCGCCATTAGCCATGCAGATGATGAAAATATTGCACTCGAATTGCAAGGCTTAGTGAATGAATTATTCCGCCCCAAAAAGATTGAAGTTCATATGATTGGCTCGACCATTGGTGCCCATACAGGTCCCGGTACAGTCTCTATCTTTTTCTTGAATAAACGACTCTAAGAACAAAAGCGCAAGCGCCTGTTCAGCCCCGACAAGCGCTGGAGGGCTTGAAAGTAAAGGCGCCCTTTGCCTTTACTAGCAAGACCGAAGCAACTCGAGGGGCAAGGCGCTGGAGCCTAGACGAGACATCTCTACGTCATAACTTATCCACAGTACGAGATTTTATAGTTTCCTAAGCAATAGAAAAACACCAGGAATGTTAGTGTCCTGGTGTTTTTCTATTATTTTGCTACATCCTCTTTCCTACCTTGCTTCCCTTTTCTCCACACCATAAAGAGGAAGCTTAAAAATGTCACATAGATTAAAATGGATGCGATAAGATAAGGCGTATTAAAACCTGTATCTTCATCGGCAATGTAAATTTCAGCCATTTCACGGTCAAGTACAACACGGAACATGCCATCCTTACTTTCCCGTATTAGATCGTTATCCAATAACCCACGTAATTTTTTATTGTCTCCGATAACCTCTTTTGGAATGGCGAAATTGGATGTTTGCGTCGTGTTATTCAATGCGATAATCCAAGTTTCTTCATCAGATGAGCGCTTAAAGATTGAAAAACCATCCTCATTATATAAGATTTCAAAATCACCATTACGGAACGTTTCAGACAGATTACGCAATTTGTTAAGTCCAGTAATGTATTCAATCAATTCTTCATCAATCTTAAAATTCATCAGCTGATGATTTTCTGGAGCCGCCTTACCATTTACCGCAATTTCAGTCCCATAAGGCATAATAGGCGTCCCCGGCATACTAAATAAAGCAGCCGCTGCTAGTTTCCATCTTGTTGGCGGGAACATTCTAGCCTCTACAAGATCGTATGTGTAACGCGGTCCTGTCAAATCATCGAATTGAACAAGTCCATTGTCAGCATTCTCGGTAAATAGCGATAAAGCAGCTGCGTCTACATCAGGCGTTACAAATGATGCTCTCAAAGCATTCATCTTGTCCATATTTAGCGCACCATCAAAGTTTGCATCGCTTGCTTCATTCGTCAATACATAAGCTTCAGAATTTACTGCTTTAACAGCCCCAATTACTTCATTAATAAAAGCTGTATCGAATTTCTCAATCTTTGTTAAGCGAATACCATCCAATTTATACGTTTCTACAAAATCAACAACCGCTTCTTTTAACGCTCGTTGCACCGCTACATCAGAAGAATCCCAATCGATTGTTCCATCAGCAGCAGGGATTGCCTTGAATTTACCTTCTTTTGCCCACACATGATTAGCACTGACACCGGCAAATGGAAAATCGGCAATAACGGAAATATCTCTTTTGTGAATGGTTTTGATCATCTCACTAAATTCCTTGTCCGTTCCAAAATGTGGCTCTAGTTTTGTATAATCAAGTACTTTGCTACCGTCATAGGTTTCTGTGGCAAATACCGGTCCCAGTGAAATGAGGGTGAAGCCCATTCCTGCAATATACTCTAGTCGCGTGCCAATCCCGGTGAAGTCTCCACCATTGAATGCACTTAAATCCTGTGTATCGACATGATAATCGTTAAGTCCGTCACCGTTGTTAAAGCGATCGACAAGCAAATCATATATACTTTCGTCTTCTATTGTTCGATCCGCCTTTGCAAAAACCCCAACCGGATTTAGGGTCGTTACAAGGAGCAGTGAAGTAGCAATAAGCCCAAACCATCTCTTCATTCTCACAAAAAAGCCTCCTCAATAAAATCCGCTCCATAAAAATAAGCTGTTACCTTTCACTTTACCAAACGATACACCAGACTGCCATAGTTTCAAATTGAATTTGAAAACCTTACGCTGTAAATAGGTCTATATTGTGAATTGAACTACCCCCAGCTTCACTGCGTTTAGAGGTGGGAGATTCCTAAGAACACTTTCGTAACCGAAAGTTTGGATTAGGCTAGCTCCGCAGTCCCTGCGGTTAGAAGTCTTATCGCTTCTTTTTCAAGATTGATACTTGCGTTACGATCTCGGTCATGACGTGTGTCACATGCCGGGCATATCCATTCACGTAATGCGAGATTCTTAACGTCTTTATAGCGATAGCCGCAGCTTGAACAGAGCTGACTGGATGGGTAGTTTTTAGCCACAACGACGACTGTCTTCCCGTACCACTTCGCTTTGGATTCAAGCATTGTGCGGAACTGTGACCAACTAACTTCACTGATTGCTTTGGCTAAGTTATGGTTTTTCAACATGTTGGATACCTGCAAATCCTCAATTCCGATGACATCGTGGTTTTTGATGATTTCGGTGGAGGTTTTATGCAAGTAATCAGTTCTTTTATTCGCAATTTCTTCATGAATACAAGCAACGATTCTTCGTTGTTTTTGGTAATTCTTTGCTTCGTGCAAGGGTTTTTGTTGGCGTATCGCTTGTTCTTGTCTTCTTGAAAGAATCCGTTGCGCCTTGGCTAATTTCTTTTCCAATGTGCGAAAGTATTTTGGGTTTTCATAGATGGTTTCATCTGACAGAATCGCAAAATTCTTTACACCAACATCAATACCGACAGAAGAATTTGTTTTCGGCAGCTCATAAACTATTGTTTCAACAAGAATGGAAACAAAATATTTCCCGCTTGGATTTCTTCTGATAGTCGCACTTAGTATACGCCCCGTGATTTCACGGCTCTTGGAAAATTTAACAAGCCCTAGCTTGGGCAATTTGACGGCATTCCCGATAACCGCAATATTACCGTTTGTCTGTTTTGTTGTGTAAGACTGGACGTTATTTCTTTTCGATTTAAAACGGGGTGGCTTGTTTTGCTTCTTAAAAAAGCGGTCAAACGAATCTGCAAGGTTGCGGACAGATGATTGAAGAGCGATGCTATCTACTTCTTTTAACCAGGGTAACTCCTTTTTAAACAAGGGAAGGCCAGCTGAGCAAGTGCCATAAGCTAATCCTTTACCTGTTTCTTTATAAGAGTGATTCCATTTATCCAAAAAGTGATTAAAGACAAAACGACTGCATCCAATTGTTTTAGCAATGAGAACCTGTTGGTCTTTGTTTGGATAGATACGGAACTTATAGGCTTTGTTGGTCAACATGAACTTTCACCCCGCTTCGAAGGAACATTAATCCAATTATAGAACATACATTCCTTTAAAGCTAGTATTTTTGGCTGTCGCTCAACCGAAATTCATCTCCCACTTATCACTGCGCTATGCCCATTACGTGATTGAAGTGAGAGTCTTCTTTCGGTAAATAGATAAAAAAAACCCGCTGGCGTATTAACCAGTAGGTTTTTCATTCATCATACATATCGTCATCTTGCATGGAGGTCTTTCTTCTTGAAAGAATGAAGACGGAGATCGCAAAGAGTGCCATCAGCATCAACACAACTATCAATAAAATCGGTCCGATACTTGTTTCCATCTTCATACCTCCCTATTTTAGGATACTAAAAAATTAACCCCAATGCCGATTCCAAATCCGAGGAATAATGTTGCTAATAAGAAAACGAAAAATAGAATCCAAAAAGTTTTAACACTTTTCTCTTTAGCTGAACGAACAAGAATCATTTCCATCATACCGATTGTGAGAAGCCCAAGTAAGAACTTAACGCCGTAAAGAGCTGCATCGATACTAGAGTATTTCATGAACAACAAAAATCCAGATAGCAAGATTAACACGTAAAATAGGCGAGCAATCATATGTCCAATTTTCTTACCTTTTGTACCCTTTTCCAATCCTGCCGTTACAATGAAAATAATAATTCCTGCAACCCATGTGAGAATATGAAAATGTGTTGTGCTAGCTAATACATCCAAAATAGTCACCTCATTATAGTATTGTACCTAAATAATCGTACCATAATAAAATACACCATGCCAGTTACTGACACCGTCAGGAAGAACCCGGTGCCACACTCCGACTTATCAGTAACTCGCTAACAATGAATCCCTCAAACTACTTTCGTCTGAGGGATTCATTGTTAGCATCTAACTACTACTTAATATAACCGTAAAGACTCACAATCAATTAAACGTATTCACCAGCGTACCAATGCCCTCAATCGAAATTTTTACCGTATCGCCCTTTTTCAAAAATGTTGGCGGTGTCATTCCTTTCCCAACACCAGCAGGAGTACCTGTCAAGATGACGTCACCTGGTTCAAGCGTCACATAACGAGATATTTCCGCAATGAGTTCATCAATTTTAAAAATCATGGAGGCAGTATTGCCATTCTGTCTAACCGCATCATTCACTTTCGTTACGACAGATAAATTTTGTGGATTGGGGATTTCATTTTTCGTCACAATATAAGGCCCCATCGGACAAGAGCCATCTAAGCTCTTGCCTAGGAAAAATTGACCGTGTGCGGTTTGAATGTCACGTGCTGTTACATCATTAGCAATTGTGTAACCGAAAACGTAGTCATACGCCAGCTGTTTCGGGATATTGCGCCCCTTCTTACCGATTACAACAGCTAGCTCTCCCTCATAATCCAAGCTATCCGTTACACCGTCATGAATCGGTAAATCTTGTTCATCGGCTGCAATGGCAGTCGGCGATTTTGTAAAAATCATTAGCTTTTCAGGCGGTGCATCTGCGCCCATTTCTGCTGCATGCTCTGCATAGTTTTTGCCGACACATAGGACATTTTTAGGCGTTCTTGGAATTGGAGCTAGCCATTCGATAGCTGTAAATGCATATTTAAAACGACCTGGATCGTCATCTGTTCGTGCTTGTTCCGCAAGTCTTCTTACGCGTTCAACAAAATCCATTCCGTGTGCGATACCTTCCGTGATTGTTTGTGGAAAATCAGTATCTCCGTATGCTTCTGCGATAGCCAACATATCCCATACCGCATCTTCCTTCTTCACTTTTGGACCAAATAATGTTTGGTCCTCGTAACGGAACGACAATAGTTTCATCTGTTAACCCATCCCTTCAGTAGTGTTTTCCCTTATTCTTAATTGTTACGACAAACGATGACCTTTTCCCTCTTTATTCGTCAAACTTTTTCCGTATGTCGCTTTTCGCCATAACCACTCCAGTGGTCCCATGCGGAATTTCATCAACCACAGCTCAGCAAAGATCACTTGGACAATAAATACCCCCAGCGCAATCCAGACACCCGTCTCCAAATCGATTTTGCCGTACATCCCAAAACCATAAGAATAGAAGATGGTCGTCGCAACAATCGACTGCGTAATATACGTTGTCAATGACATCCGACCCGCCTTAGATACAGGACGGAACACTGTACGGAATAATGGAATTCGGCTCAATAGCAGTAGCAGACCAACATAGCCGGCAGCTAAAATGGGTCCACCGAATACCGATTGCAGCATTTGAGCAGACAAAGTTGGCTCTCCCGTAAATGGAACAGCTTTCAGCCAAATTCCTGCTGCCAATGCCAGTACAGTCATGACTGCGATACGCCCTTTCATCTCCCCAGCGCGTTCAAATACTTTCCACTTCGACAATCCAGCCCCAATCATCAGGAGCGGCAAGATCATAAATACGCCTAAAAATGCTCCTAAGAAACCGAACGTAAACCATTCTACAAAACGGAAGCTAAATATTTCTCCATAAGAGCCCAAACCATAAGCGCTAATCGCGAGCTCAATTTTTTGTATATCTGCATAGCCCGCCAACATTGAATTCGGATCCACTGCTTCTAAAAAGCGAGTCCCCGCATAAAGGATAGCATTTGGAATGATATACACAATAGCAGCAATCGGGATTATCCACTTTTTAGATATTTTAACAGCTGCAATCATGATAAAGCCCATAGCCGCATAGGTGAATAAAACATCACCCGACCAAATAAGCAAAGCATGAATGACACCAATACCTAGTAAAATAGCCAATCGGCGCGCCATCATTGGTGCAAAAGCTGACCCATTCGCCAACGCTTTTTCATACTGCATATTCAACCCATAGCCAAACAGCATCGCAAAAATCGGATAAAAACTTGCTTCTACAAAAATATCAATCCCTTTAAATGTCGCTACATCACTCGGACTACTAAACCAAGTGTACGGATCCATGTATAAATAAGGCGATTGGAAATGAATCATATTCGCTATAAATACGCCTAGCAATGCAAAGCCTCTTAGTAAATCAAGTACTTCCACACGATTACCCAGTGTTGTTGGTGTTACCTTCAATGTCATTCCTCCCGAATTGTGACAGTCCTTTGTCCATCAAATAAATAAAGGACCATTTCTTTTATCTCTATTTTTAAAATCGCTTCAATTGCCTTTTTGTACAAATTCAATTGAATACCGTAACGCTGCTGCATTTCAACATCCACGCCCTCATCAGAGCTATAGCGACCAACAACTTTATCGGTTTTATAATCCAACAACACCCAACCATCCTGTTCTTCGAATAAACAGTCGGCGATTCCTTGCAAAATTTGATAATCACCCTCTGCATCACTTTGCGCATAGGTAAATGGCAATTCACGTGACACTTGCTTAGCATTTTGCAATCTTACCGCAATCGGTAGTTGGAAAAAATGTGCAACGGATTGGGCGTCTACCACCTTCGCCTCTTCAGCCGTCAGCAACTGTCGCTCCACCAATTTCATAATCAGTTGCGCAATATTTGCAGCAGTACATTCTTTTTTGATATCAACATGCTGCATAATGGTATGCATAGCCGTTCCGATTTCCGCAGCAGACAATGCACGCGACTGCATAAATGCTGGACGCTCATGCAAGTAGGCTGTACTCACCTCATCGCTTGTTGGCACGACAGCTAGTTCATCCGCCTGCTGCTCAAGAATCGCCAAGCGTTTCAATTCACTCACCGTTTGCTTAGATTTTTTCAATACAGAAGCCTCGAAAAGATACTTCGTATCAAAACGGCGTTTCACTTCTGCTAATAAATTAGCATCGACCTCTTCAAAAGCTAGCACATCTAACGTTCCATCGCTCTCTACAGTCGTTTCCTCAATTTCCGTCAGCAATGAAGAACTCGGAAACGCATCAATCTGCCAGACAGAAGGATCATCCATTAACTGTCCACCCGGAATCCCACCAAATTTTGCAAACGCCTGATGCCTCGCAACAGCCGGGCCAATCCAATCCAAATAACCATTGGCGCGTGACCTAGTATACTCCGGCAGCTTCAACTCAGGGTCTATTAACTGCGCATCCTGCCATTTACCAATCGATTTCTCAATATCCTTAACCGACGCAATGATTTCCAGATGCTCCTTGGCCCGCGTCATCGCGACATAGAGCACACGCATCTCTTCCGAACGCATTTCGAGTTCTTTCTGTTCTTTCATCGCGAGAAACGGCAACGACGTATACGTAATCCGATTATCCGGGTCAATGGCTTTCACCGCAAGACCAAAATGCTGGTCAAATAAATACGGCTCATTGAAATCCATCTTATTAAATTTCCTTCCCGCCCCTGCAATGAACACATAAGGAAACTCCAATCCTTTCGATGAATGAATCGTCATAATCCGTACAACATCTTCCTTATCACTCATCGAACGAGCAGCACCTAAGTCATCTCCCCGTTTCGTCATCCGATCCACAAAACGCAGGAATCGGAATAATCCACGGAACGACGTCTTTTCATAATCGATGGCCCGATCATGCAGCGCACGTAAATTGGCCTGACGCTGTTTGCCATTCGACATCGCACCGACCATTTCATAATAATGCGTATCGGCATAGACCTGCCAAATTAATTCGGACAAAGAACCACGTCGTGCCAAGTTACGCCACTCTTCAAACTGCATGAAAAAGCGCTGTAATTTTTCCTGCGTGCCACTCGCTACACCCGCTCCGCCTGTTCGCACAAAACGCTTCAACGCTTCAAAAAATGGCTCATTTTTCCCAGCCAGTCGGATTTGCGCCAATTCATTTTCCGTCATGCCAATAAACGGCGAACGCAATACTGACGCCAGCGGAATATCCTGATACGGATTATCGATGACACGCAAGGTGTTCAACATAATCATCACTTCAAGCGCATCGAAATAACCACGCGACAATTCCGCGTAAATCGGAATGCCTGCCAATTTAAACTCCTCTACGATTTCACCTGACCATGTCATCGACCGCATCAAAATAACGATATCCCGATATTCCATCGGACGTTTTTTACCACTAAACGCATCGGACACTTCAGCACCTGACGCCATCAAATCTTGAATTCTCTTAATCATGAAGCGTGCTTCTGCTTGTGAACTTTTCAAGCTTTGTCCGGCTTCCTCTGACTCTTCCTCCTCTTCATCATACAGTAGTGTCAAGCCAGCTGTCACAGCCTTGTCAGGGTACTGCGCTCCATATTTCAACGCCGCTGCGTCATCATAATCGATTTCTCCAACTCGCGCGCCCATCACTTGTGCAAAGACAAAATTCGTTGCATCCAGCACTTCTTTACGACTGCGAAAATTGGCATTCAAGTCGATTTTCAGGCCTTGATTGCCATCCCCCTCTGTAAACCGGTTATATTTCCCAAGAAACAACATCGGTTCCGCCAGACGAAAACGGTAAATCGACTGCTTCACATCGCCCACCATGAACAAATTGCCATCCTGCTCTCCGCCACGCTTAATCAGCTGAATAATTGTTTCCTGTAATAAATTCACATCCTGATACTCATCGACGAGTACTTCCTCAAAACGCTTGCGGTAATCCTCAGCGATATCAGATGCGACTAGCTGACCATCCTGTTGCTGCGATAAAATACGCAGTGCGTAATGCTCCAAGTCAGAGAAATCGACAATGCCACGGTCAATTTTTAACTGCTCGTAACGTTGACCGAAGTCCACAACTAGTTCAATGAGCGTATGCATCGTCGGTGCCATCAAACGAATTTCATCGAGCAAACGGGCTGGTGTTCTTGTGAAATAGGATTCTTTCACTGTATTAATAATCTTTTTCACCGCATCTCGCAGTGCTTTCGCTCGCTTGGCCAGCTCTTCATCACATGAATCTTTGCGGATCGTACCTGCTTTGACCCATTTTAACGAACCGAAAAATTCATATGTTTCCTGCCATGTACCTGCTGACATGCGTCGCATCGCTTCATTTATCCATAGTAGATCGGCTTCTGCCGTAGCGGCAAGTGGTTCTGGTCCATCCGGCATCATCGCAATTTGGTGCATATCGTTCGTCAGTGCTGCCGCTTCTTCCAGTGAATGGCGGATAGCCATTTTGAGCGGCTCCATAAAGGATAAATCGTCAATCGTAGTCGTTTCTTCAATCGCATATTGCTGCGGAATAAGGCGCAACCATTGCTCCGGTGATGGATGGACACGCGAATAGTCGTACAGTCGATCAATAAGCGTTTCAATCGACTGATCATTGCGATCTGATGTAAAACTATCTGCCAAACGGTACATGGCATCAGGATTTTCCGCACTATAAGCATCCTCTAATACATCCCCAATTGTATCGTCACGCAATAATGCCGCTTCCGTACTATCGGCAATGCGGAATCCAGGATCGATATCAAGTAAATAAGCATACTGCCGGACGACATTTAAACAGAACGAGTGCAAAGTAGAAATCTGTGCTTTATTTAATAAATTCAGCTGCCTACGCAAATGAACGGACCCCGGTTTTTCCGCGATTGCTTCTTCTAAAGCCTCCGCCATCCTATGCCGCATTTCTGCAGCAGATGCGTTTGTAAACGTCACAACTAGCAGTTCATCGACGTCAATCGGATTTTTTTCATCCAATACTTTTTCAATCATTCGGGTGATTAAGACCTTTGTCTTACCCGAACCAGCTGCTGCGGACACAAGGATATCCTTCCCTGTCGCCCAAATGGCCTTCCACTGGGCATCCGTAAAGGTCAGCCCCTCAGGTTTCACGGGTATGTGCATCTCCTGTAACCTCCTTACGCATTTCTTCAAGAGACGATTCGGTATCCATTTCGGCATACGCTCGGTGTTGTTGTGTCGGATCTGTCGGATCGAATTGACAAACAGAACGATAAGAGCAAAATTGACAAGGCATCTTATCCCGCAATTTGTACGGGTAAACACGCGTGTCCCCCGCAAGCATAGCGTTTCCTGCCTTCTGGTGGCGCGTTCGCACATAGGAGCGCATCATTTGTAAATCATCGGAAGTTAATACCTTCGACGTTTTCGCAAAGGTGCCATCCGTTTTAATGGAAGCAGGTACAATGGCAGAAGACCTGCCAATATCCGCATCCATGCCAATGACAACGTCCTGATTATCCAACAAATAGCCTCTCATCTTATACGATTTTGCAATTTCAGCTTCAAGTAACGCCGGTGTTAATTCCGAACCGGAACGAATCATTGGGTTGTGGATATGCATGTATAAGACCCCGGCAGGATCCGCGTGAAAACCGAGCCATTCGTCGGCGTTTTCAAGCGCAACATCAAGGTACGTCATCATTTGCAGTGACAAGCCATAATATACTTCCGTCAAATCAAGGCTGCGTGCCGATGATTTATAATCGACAACACGCACATAGTTTTTGCCGCCAATTTCTGAGGCATCCACTCGGTCAATGCGCCCCCGTAATTTCATTGAATCACCGCGGCGTAACGGAATTTCAAGCGCCGGCAACTCTTCGCCTGGTCCAAAAGCTGCTTCGATGGCAACCGGCCTAAACACCGTTGCTTTGGCCTGCGTGCTTAGCGAATAAATTGTGCGCTGAATAATATGCATCAGCTTGCGTTTTATATAAACATAACGACTCGTTGACAATAATATTCGATTGAAAAAATACGGTGAAATATCGTCAACTGCCGCCCTCGCCAGCTGCCAGCACTCTTCGCGCGTCAGCTCCGCCCACGATTTCCCCAAACGCATCGTTTCATCTGATACCCATTTCAACGCCGCGTGGAATAAATCCCCAATAGCCGGCGCCTCCAATGTAAACTCCGTCCGTTCTCGCAAGCCGAGTCCAAACGACGCGTAATGTTGGAATGGACAACTATAATAGGACTCAATACGTGACACACTGGACACAAATGATTCCCCGTATAAGCCGGTCGTCAACTCAGGATGTAGGCGATCCGTTTCGTTTTTAGTATTCATCGGACGAATAATATGACTAAACACAGAAGACCAATACGGATCTTCCTCATAATAAGCCATGACTGCACGCCATTCGCGCTCGACACTTCCCGTGCTTTGTGCTTCTTTTAATTTCATCGAAGCATAAGGTAATGCCGCGCGTGGATGACTAATATAATCAAATGGATCGGCATCTGCCGGCAATTCAGACGGATCTGTTACCGCAAATCTCGTTTCAGTACCAGGGAGCAGCTGTTGGATTCTTGCGCTGTATAATGATGGTATAAGAGCTTTTCCTTCTTCATCTGCAACCGGATAGGATACAAAGAGTTTTTCGCGCGGCGCAGTAAACGCCCGGTAAGCCATATACGTTTCGTCCATCAGCTTCATTTTCGAAGTTGGTGCCAGCTCAAAACCAATGTCCGTAAACCACTCGCGATCTGCGTCGGACAATAATCCTTCATTATCGACACGTTGCGGCATGACGCCATCACTGACGCCGATAACGAACACCGCATCGATATTCATTAAATTGGACACTTCGACATTCGACACCGTCACTTGATCGAGCGACGGCGGAATACGCGCAAATTCAAGCGAATCGAAGCCTTCATCTAAAATACGCGCAGCTTCCTTTGGATTCATATCCTTGTCGCCAAACATCAGCACAAACTGATCTAGCACATTGATCCAGCCATTCCACGCCTGTTCATGCTCCGTTGCACGCAACAGACGCCCTGCCCGCTCTTCCTCAGCACGCAAATCGATGATTTTATCATAGACATGCAGCTTTTCCATTAATATAAAAAGGGCTTCCGCTACATCTCGACCACTTATCGAACCTTTTAGTCGTTTTTCAAACGTAGCAAGCGGTTCCCGTATTTCATCACGAACAACATGCAATTCCTTCTCCATCGCACGCTCTTCATCGGTTTGGACATCGCTATACAATTCCAATCCACGATACTTTTTCACGCGCCAACGGCTATCATCAAACCAACGCTGACCGTAAATACCATGCGCCAAGACGTAATTTTCAAGACGATCCGCCCGATCGCGCCACAGCAACTTATTTTCTCGGTGTGGGAAAAAGAGATCCGTCTTCACCGCACGAAATACCGACTCATACGACCAGCCCGACGTCACCGCTTCTAATATAGATCGTGAAAACTCAATAAGCGGATGATGCAACATCGGCTTTTTCTGACTGATAAATACCGGAATGTCATACTGCGGAAAAATCGTTTCAATCAATTCATCATATTTTTCAGGCTGTCGATATAAAATGGCAATATCCTTATAGCGTTTCCCTGCCAACATCAATGTGCGAATCTGGCGCGCCACTGCGCGTACTTCTGCACGTCGATTCGCCGCTTCAATGAGGACTATATGGCCTTCCGACTGTTTGACTTGCGCTGGATAATGATCAAATTCCGCTTCGAAGTGCTGAAGGTCACTATTCTGAAAACGTTGCGCTTTTGCTAGATAAACATCTTCATCCACATCAACCGATTCAACGCGTGCTAGTTCCCGCAATTTCAGTGATGTCTTGACCGGATTGAAAAATAGTTCGTGATCTGCAAAACCAGCATGCGCGCCTTCCATCGGCAACACAACCGTTACGCGCTTGGCATGCTTCATCAGCTCTGTGACAATTTCGTATTCCCTTGTCGTAAAGTTTTCGAAACCATCCAGGTAGATGTCCGCCCCTTGTAACAGCTCCGAATGGTTAATTTGTGCGGCTAAAAGGGCCAGATGCCCTTCACTATCGACAAAAGTCGTCCCCAGCTTTTCTTCAATTTTCGTCAGCAACAGCGACAAATCACTCGCTTTGTCGAGCAATGTCCGCGGTGCACTGGCGGCCTCAAGCTCGTCGTAGAGATTACTCATCGTTTCGTGATCCAGACAATAACGGCTAAACTCCTTCAATAAATCGCCAATCATTTCCGTAAATCCTCGTTTACTCGCCGCCTGACGGAACAGCTTAAACTCGTCCCGATTGTCTTCCAACACACTGCGTACAAGCATCCGATAACCAAAGCCATCCACTTCCTTACGCGTAATACCACCTGTTTCCTGTAGTACGCGCCAAGCCAATCGTTTAAACGTCAACACTTGCGCACGAATAATTCCTTGCAAGCCATAATTGACGGCTAAACTATGCTCCATCGCAAACGACATCTGATCCGGTACGATGACCACAATTGGTGCCCCCACTGGATTGTCGTCAAGTTCTTTGGCGATTTCCTGCTGAATGAACGTCGTTTTTCCTGAGCCTGATCGCCCGGTTATAAAACGTAATGACATGCTAGTCCCTCCTTTTTTCTGAGATGTTGTATGTATACAGTCTTTCTTTCTATTGTACAGAAAGTTTAGAGTGGGAGGTACTGATTTGGAGATGGAATTTTATCTTGTTGTTTATATAGCGTGGCAGTCGTTTCGCGAGTGGATGGCTTCGTTGCGCGGGGGAATGCACTTGTTGCGCGGGTGCATCGCTTTGTTGCGCGCGGGGACACACTCGTTGCACGGGAGCATCGCTTCGTTGCGCGCGGAGACACACTGGTTGCGCGGGAGCATGCCTTCGTTGCGCGCGGAGACACACTGGTTGCGCGGGAGCATGCCTTCGTTGCACGCGGGGACACACTCGTTGCGCGGGTGCATCGCTTCATTGCGCGCGGAGACACACTCGTTGCGCGGAAGCATGCCTTCGTTGCACGCGGAGACACACTGGTTGCGCGGGAGCATGCCTTCGTTGCGCGCGGGGACACACTCGTTGCGCGGGAGCATGCCTTCGTTGCGCGCGGGGACACACTCGTTGCACGGGAGCATCGCTTCGTTGCGCGCGGGGACACACTCGTTGCGCGGGAGCATACCTTCGTTGCGCGCGGAGACACACTCGTTGCGCGGGAGCATCGCTTCGTTGCGCGCGGAGACACACTGGTTGCGCGGGAGCATGCCTTCGTTGCGCGCGGGGACACACTCGTTGCGCGGGTGCATCGCTTCGTTGCGCGCGGAGACACACTGGTTGCGCGGGAGCATACCTTCGTTGCGCGCGGGAACACACTGGTTGCGCGGGAGCATGCCTTCGTTACGCGCGCACACTGCTTGTCGCGGGAGCATCGCTTCGTTGCGCGCGGAGACACACTGGTTGCGCGGGAGCATGCCTTCGTTGCGCGCGGGGACACACTCGTTGCGCGGGTGCATCGCTTCGTTGCGCGCGGAGACACACTGGTTGCGCGGGAGCATACCTTCGTTGCGCGCGGGAACACACTGGTTGCGCGGGAGCATGCCTTCGTTACGCGCGGAGACACACTGCTTGTGCGGGAGCATGCCTTCGTTGCGCGCGGAGGCACACTGGTTGCGCGGGTGCATCGCTTCATTGCGCGCGGAGACACACTCGTTGCGCGGAAGCATGCCTTCGTTGCGCGCGGAGACACACTGGTTGCGCCGGAGCATGCCTTCGTTGCGCGCGGGGACACACTTGTTGCGCGGGAGCATGCCTTCGTTGCGCGCGGGAACACACTCGTTGCGCGGGAGCATGCCTTCGTTGCGCGCGGAGGCACACTGGTTGCGCGGGGACATGCCTTCGTTGCGCGCGGAGACACACTCGTTGCGCGGGAGCATGCCTTCGTTGCGCGCGGAGACACACTCGTTGCGCGGGAGCATGCCTTCGTTGCGCGCGGAGGCACACTGGTTGCGCGGGGACATACCTTCGTTGCGCGCGGGGACACACTGGTTGCGCGGGAGCATGCCTTCGTTGCGCGCGGAGGCACTAATTTTATCCAAAAAAAGAGCAAAGGATGACTCCCTGCTCTCTTCTTCCACACAATGATTAGGTTTTTATGTTACTGGCCAACGTCCGGCACCCGAAGTCCGGAAAGTGTATCAAGTTTTTATGTTGCTCGCCAACATCCAGCACCCGAAGTCTGGTAGGACTATCACGTTTTTACGGTGCCTAATCATCACCAGTATACTGCTCACAGGAACTCCTGAAATGTCCTGTTACTCTTAGTATATGCAATTTAGCGGATAATATATGCAATCATAATCCATCAAAAATAATTCGCTCAGGATGCGTATATAAGTTAAAGGACTGCCCGCGAATAAACCCAACGGTCGTAATGCCGAGTTCTTCTGCTAATGTCAGCGCTAACTCAGTAGGCGCCGACTTAGAAAGCACAATTTCACAGCCGATTTTCGCCACCTTCAATAAAATCTCTGATGAAATTCGGCCACTGAACACAATCACTTTATCTCGAACAGAAATCTGATGCTTCAAACAATGCCCGTAGATTTTATCCAAAGCATTGTGTCTGCCAATATCCATCCTTGCCAGTACAATACCTTCCGAATTACAAAGTGCTGCATTATGAACACCGCCCGTCTTATGAAACATCTCCGCTGACTCCTCCATTTGATTCATCAAGAAAAAACAATCTTCAGGTGTCAAAGTCACATGTGTTTCCGTCATTCTTTTGGCTGTCAATGCATCATTCGCAAAGACAAATCCCTGGCGGCTCATTCCACAACATGACGTGATATACCGCTTGCTCACTAGCTTTTCGTAGAAGGGGTACATTTTCTCTGTCTCAATATGAACAATGCCAGCTTCTTGCTGCACGTGAATACTTGTAATGTCTTGATACCTCGGAATAACGCCTTCCGATGCCAAAAAACCAACCGCCATATCCTCTATGTACTCCGGCGAGCAGACGATGGTGGCAAATTCCTGTCCATTAATATAGATTGTCACAGGATGCTCCGTCACAACATGAACTTCCTGTTCCACACGCTGCCCCTGCGTATATTGAACAACTATCCGCCTTTTATCCAACTCCATCCGCCTCCCCTCCTTTTTTCAATAATCTAAAAATATATTGTAGATTCATTTGCTATCTATTATACTTGAAAGTAGAGATAATCCTACACTGTTCGCAAACGCCCCACTATGAAAGTGCACGCATTAAGTCGGTGTATTTTTTTCATAGTGGTTTTTTAAACAAAAAGCGCTGGAAGACTCGAGCGGCTGGCGCCCGAAGTCTAGACACCAATTAATCAAAGGAGGTGCCCCTATGTTTATCAAAATCAATGATACGAAATTCAACTTTAAAGAAGGTCAAACGCTAATTGAGCTCATCAACCACTATCAATTTTCCCACCCACAAATTTGTTACCTACCAGAAGTTGACCCGATTGAGACGTGTGATACCTGTATTGTTGAAGTCAATGGACAGCTTATGCGGGCTTGTTCTACAAAAGCTGTTACCGGAATGGATGTACAGCTTTCTTCTGCACGTGCCAAGGAAGCGCAGACGGAAGCAATGGATCGGATTCTTGAAAATCACCTGCTGTATTGTACCGTATGTGACAACAACAATGGCAATTGCAAAATACATAATACGGTCGATTTGATGGAAATTGAGCATCAGAAGTACCCGTTCGAGCCGAAATGTTCTACAAATGAAGTCGATTTTACGCATCCATTTTATCGCTACGATCCAAACCACTGTATCGCTTGTGGTCAATGCGTAGAAGTATGTCAAAGCTTACAGGTCAATGAAACCTTATCCATCGACTGGGAACGAGATCGGCCGATTGTGTTATGGGATGGCGGCGCAAAAATTAACGATTCATCCTGTGTCGGCTGTGGTCAATGTGTCACCGCATGTCCATGTAATGCGTTGATGGAAAAATCTATGCTCGGTGAAGCTGGATTCATGACTGGACTGAAAGAGGATATCCTGACGCCGATGATTGACCTTGTCAAAAATGTAGAGCCAGGATACAGCGGTATTATGGCGATTTCAGACGCGGAATCAGCGATGCGTGATACGCGGACAAAGAAAACGAAAACAGTTTGCACATTTTGCGGGGTTGGCTGTTCATTCGAAGTATGGACAAAGGATCGGAAAATCTTAAAAATCCAACCTGTTTCCGATGCGCCCGTCAATGCCATTTCAACTTGTATCAAAGGGAAATTTGGTTGGGATTTCGTCAACAGTGACAAACGGTTGACCACACCACTTATTCGCAAAGGAGATGCTTTTGTCGAAGCTACGTGGCAAGAAGCACTTGACCTTGTCGCTCTCAAACTTGGCACGATTAAAAAAGAGCATGGTAAAGAGGCTGTCGGCATTATTTCCTCATCCAAAATTACCAATGAGGAAAACTATGTCATCCAAAAGCTCGCACGCCAAGTGTTTGAAACAAATAACGTTGATAACTGTTCACGCTACTGCCAATCTCCCGCGACAGACGGTTTATTTCGCACAGTCGGTATGGGTGGAGATGCCGGAACCATTAAAGATATTGCCAAAGCAGGCCTTGTCATTATTATTGGGGCTAATCCAGCTGAAGGACATCCCGTTCTCGCCACTCGTGTGAAACGTGCACATAAGCTGCATGGACAAAAGTTGGTTGTTGCTGATTTACGGAAAAACGAGATGGCTGAACGCTCTGATATCTTTATCAGTCCTAAGCAAGGAACTGACCAAGTGTGGCTGATGGCGGTCACAAAATATATTATCGATCAGGGTTGGCATGACCAATCGTTTATTAATGAAAATGTACATTACCTGGAAGACTTCAAAGAAGTTCTTTCAACATATACACTCGACTATGCCGAAAAAATCTGTAACGTGTCCAAAGAAATGCTAATTAAAACAGCTGAATTGATTCGTGACGCGGATGGCACTTGTATTTTATGGGGCATGGGTGTCACGCAAAATACAGGCGGCTCGGATACTTCCGCTGCTATTTCCAATTTGTTGCTGGCAACAGGTAATTATCGTCGTCCTGGAGCCGGTGCCTACCCACTTCGTGGACATAATAATGTGCAAGGTGCTTGTGATATGGGGACTTTACCAGGCTGGCTGCCGGGCTATCAGCATGTTACAGATGATGCGGCGCGTCAGAAATTTGAGCAGGCATATGGCGTAACAATCGACGATAAACCTGGGCTCGATAATATTCAAATGCTCCACTCCATCGATGACGGCATCATGAAGGCGATGTACATTATCGGTGAAGATATGGCACTTGTCGATTCCAACGCCAACTATGTACACGATGTGCTAGCGAAGCTCGACTTCCTTGTTGTCCAGGACGTTTTCTTTTCAAGGACCGCACAATATGCCGATGTCATTTTGCCGGCAGTGCCATCGCTTGAAAAAGACGGTACATTTACCAATACCGAAAGACGGGTGCAGCGCTTGTACCAAGCACTTCCCGAACTCGGCGATGCCAAGGCAGACTGGTGGATTGTGCAAGAAGTGGCCAATCGTCTCGGTCAAAACTGGAACTTCAGTCATCCGGGTGATATTTTCGCAGAAATGGCTAGTCTATCGCCCCTGTTCAGTCAAGCGGATTATAGTGTAATGGAGGGCTGGGATAGCTTCTTATGGGGCAATTTGGATGGCTCCAGCACACCGCTACTCTATAAGGATGGCTTTAATTTCCCAGATAAAAAAGCACGCTTTGCACTGTCTGACTGGGTAGAACCTGTTGAATTCCCGATAGAATATGACCTTCACATTAATAATGGGCGTTTGCTAGAGCATTTCCATGAAGGCAATCTGACGAATAAATCAGAGGGCATTCAAGAAAAAGTGCCTGGAATTTTCGTTGAAGTGTCACCTGAACTCGCCAAAGAACGTGGCGTATTAAGCGGCTCACTCGTCCGACTCATCTCCCCGTACGGTGCATTGAAACTGCCAGCACTCGTAACGGACCGTGTAAAGGACAATGAATTATTTTTACCAATGAACTCAGTAGAAAAAGAATCTGCCATTAATTTTCTAACTGGACCTGCCGTCGATCAACGCACGAATACACCTGCTTTTAAACAAACGATGGTACGGATGGAAGTCCTTCGAAAAGACGGAAAAAATCCACTGCCTGCATCCAATCCACGTAACAAAGAACGACATCCACAAAATGGTGTCGAAGTGAAACGGAAATGGGCACGTCCAGGCTATGTTCACTTAACTGATCACAGGAAGGAAAGGTGATAATCGATGGCGATACCGATTACTTCTATTAAAAAGAATGAGTTATCACCAGAAGAAATCAAACAGCAGAAATTAGCAGAGCTCCAATCCTTAATTGCCGAACAAGATCAGGCGCTCAATAAAATATTCGAAATCACTGGCGAGCTAGATGATGCTGGAATCTTCGATGCACTGCAGGCGATGATCAAAGCAAAGGAAAATCTAGCACAAATTGCTGTCGACCAAGCTTCGCGAGAACCGGTTACCAATCTTATTAACCATGTGTTAAAAGCAACCGGCGTCCTGTCATCCATCGATCCTGCTGTAACGGAAAAACTGGCTATAGGTATCAAAAAGGGGCTTGATGAAGCAGAGCTCTATAGAGAAAACGGAGAGAAAGTCGGTGTTTACCAATTCATGATGGCCTTAAATGACCCCGACATTAACCGCGCTGCCAAATTCGGACTCGATTTCTTGAAAGGGATGGGGAAAGAACTTGGCAAGGAATAATCTTGCAGTAATTATCGAAGCGACCAATCTAAGTTGCTTCGATTTTTTTATTTGAGGGAACTGGGATACGAATTGACAGAACTCGGCTACCTGACCGATGAACTGAAACACCTATTAGTAAACTCGAACACCCCGGGGAAACTGGGATACCTATTTGCGGAACTCGACTACCTATTCGAGAAACTGGAACACCTACTTTGCAAACTCGAACACCCCGGGGAAACTGGGATACCTATTTGCGGAACTCGACTACCCATTCGAGGAATTAGAACACCTACTTTGCAAACTCGAACACCCCAGGGAAACTGGGATACCTATTTGCGGAACTCGACTACCCATTCGAGAAACTGGAACACCTATTTTGCAAACTCGAACACCCCAGGGAAACTGGAATACCTATTTGCGGAACTCGACTACCCATTCGAGAAACTGGAACACCTACTTTGCAAACTCGAACACCCCGGAGAAACTGAACTACGGATATGGAGAACTCGGCTACCACTTTGGCGAACTGAACTACCTTATTTACAAACTCAACTACCAGCCACTCACCTAAACAAAAGACTACCCTCAATCATTCCCCAACTCACGGAAAATAACGAAGAATAGCCAGTAAGAAAAACACCTATCATTTTTCATCCACATGATTCGCTACTGCACGAAAATCGGCTTCCACTCTGGCATTCAATCGATTTTCAAAAGCTTTGCCAACAAGCCATAGCAAAATAATGATGAGGATGACAATAATCGTACGAATCGGCTGTGTCAGCAGTGCCTTTAAATCATAGCCGATATAACTAATCGTGAAAATCATCACCAGTTTTCCAGCCATCAACGTTATTAAATAATACGTTTTCTTCATATTGGACAGAGCTGCAACCAGATTGACAAGGGCAGATGGCGTAAATGGAAAACAAATGAGAAGGAACAATGGACCAAAGCCATTACGATCGACCCATTTAATTAATTTCTGAACGCGTACTTTTTTCGTCAAAAATCCTAGTAATCGATTGCGACCATATTTCCGAATAAGCAAAAATACGGCATATGAACCGACAACGGTTCCTGCCCATGACAAAATAAAACCATACCAAAGTCCATATGCGCTAGCATTTGCGAAAACAAATACGAACAACGGCAGGAACGGCAAAAAAGACTCGATGAATGGCAATAACAGTCCAATGAACGGTCCTAGTGCTTTATAATGTTGTGCCAATCCAACAATTTTATCGACATCTAGCCATTCATTCATCCCAAACACCTCCACAAAAAACTACCTATTACTCGGAATTCTCTTCTATCTATACCCATTAAAACACGGAATTATAGTATAATCACAGGAAACCTATAGAAAGATGTGACAATATGGAGAATAACCAGTTTTCAGCCGGATTGAAAGCCGGCACAAGTATCGCCATCGGCTACTTCCCCGTTGCGCTCACATTTGGACTCCTTGCGAAAACAGCGGGTTTGTCCATCGTCGAAGCAACGGCGATGAGTATTTTCGTCTATGCTGGCGCAGCGCAATATATGTCGTTAAGTTTGATTACATATGGTGTCGATCCGCTATTAATCATCATGAATACATTTGTCGTCAACATTCGACACTTTCTTATGACGGCTTCGCTTAACGAAAAGATGCAGCCTGCCAAGAAGTCGGTCAAAGCTATCTATGCTTTTGGCATTACGGACGAATCATTTTCCGTACTCGCGACAAGTAAAAAAGGCAAAATTCCAACCGCCTTTGCATTTGGTGTGGCGCTCATTGCCTATGGAAGCTGGGTTATTTTCACCGCCATTGGGCATGTCATCGGCGCCAATCTACCGCTTTTTTTACAAGCTGCGATGTCTATCGCACTCTATGCCATGTTCATCGGACTGCTCGTCCCTTCTATGAAAGGCAACCGAAAAGTAGTCATGCTGGCAGGCGTAGCGGCGGTTACCCATTGCTTGTTGTACTTCCTAGGCGTCTCAACAGGCTGGTCTATTTTAATCGCAACATTGGTCTCTTCTATTTTAATCGAAGTTGTTTATGCAAGACGTGGTAAAGTAACTATGTATAGCCAAAAGGAGGATGCATAATGGGACCAACTTATTGGTGGATGCTCTTTGGCATGGCACTCGTGACGTACATACCACGCATGATTCCGTTGACATTTTTGGATGGTAAAGAATTGCCACCTATCGTATCAGGTGTTTTGCGAAATATTCCCTATGCCGTCCTCGGCGCACTTATTTTCCCGGCAGTATTGTTCGTGCAGGAAGGCAATATTTTATTTGGCATCATTGGTGCTGGGGTTGCGTTTTTGATTGCGATTTTGGGAGGCGGCGTTATGTCCGTCGTTCTCGGCACAATTGGTGTGCTTGCTGTGTATAGCTTGTTTATGTGATATTTCATTACTGAACAAAAGCGCAAGCACCTGTTCAGCCCCGACAAGTAGGAAGGATGAAGTTCAATCCTTCCCTGCTGGAGGGCTTGAAAGTAAAGGTGCCCTTTGCCTTTACTAGCAAGACCGAAACGACCCGAGTCCCTAGGCGCTGGAGCCTAGACGAGACATCACATTATTTCAACTTATCCACAGTACGAGATTTTATAGTTTCCCAAGCAACAAAAAACCGCTCCCTCGAAATGAAGGAGCGGTTCGTATTTTATTCATCCTTAGCGTGTTGCCGGGCTTTAGTGACCATACGTGTCGCATACCAGAAGCCCACCGTTAGTGACAGCGCGTCCGCCACGTAAAGCAGCCAATTATGCGTATAGCCCGCATAGACCGATGCAGCGATTAGAGCAACCGTCAAAATGAGGCCGACGATATGGTGAAAGGTTACCCGTGTAAAAAATATAACAAGAAGCCCTGGTAGTAAAAGAGCTAACATCAATTTTGTTTCAAATGACTCCATGGCAAACATTCCTTCCAGAGCTCTGGTTTACCGCACGACGAGAAGACCCAATCGATGATGATCATGCCTGTAAATCACTTGCTGCATCAGCCGCACTTCCCCATTACGGTCAATCACCTGCATACGGCAATGTGCAGCATTGATCTGAATAGCATCGTACAGCTCTTTCTCATTGTTAACTTGAATTCCATTGACAGTACGAATACATTCTCCGGCAATCAGGCCCATTTTCTCTCCTGGCGAATTCGGTAAAATCCCCGCAATCATCACTCCCTCTGGATGAGGTGCAGCGATAAATCCACCTTTCCGTTCACGAAGCGAAGCGACAATCGAAATAATCGCCCGGCAGCCCACGCCTATCACCAACGCAGCCCACCCTAAAATAGGTTGCCACATTGCCGCAAGACCTAGACAAATAACAGCAATACCTGTCCATCCAACCGCACGACCTATTTTGGGGAATAAAACATCTGGATACATCGAACGTGCCACTTGCGAAAATCCGATAATCACTGGGATTGGAATAAAACTGAACGCATTTCCGCCAAGTGTAAACTGTGGCCAATAAGGGACATAAGCTGAAATCATATCCCCTGGAATAACAAATACAATCGGCAATAGCCAAAGTCGTTTCACCTTAAACACTGCAGCTCGCAGCCCACGCTTCGTCTCCAATAGAAAGGGTGACGCATACTTCGTAGCATAGCGGCCAATAAGCAGCCCCTCTGCAACGAGCAATAACCCTGCAATCACTGGAATCGTGATAGCCAATTCCCCAAGCAAGTCCACTTGTCCCGGACTCCAACCCCGGAATGTAAACGCACTCGCGTATTCCCCCATAACATAAAGTGCAAAAAAAGCGACAGCTACAAAATAGATGGGCGAAGCTATTTTATAATAAAAAGAAACAAGCCCGACAAGCGCTGCCATCGTAAACAGAACAAGCCACCCCGGATCAACCAACAACCCAGCCCCGGAAATCACTATAGACAGCACAAGCGCATACAACCACGACTCCGAAAGAAGCTGCTTCAACTCCGTCAACCCAGGTAACAAGCGAACCTTGAAACTCCGTCGCTCACGTTTCACACGAAAATACCCTAAAGCAACAGCAATGATAAGCACCACTATGAATAAAGGATTTAAGAAAAATAGTGCAACTGCCTGTAACACATCAAACAGTATGTTCTCGGACACGAACCATCACCATCCAATCTCCCATAACCTTATTTCTTTTCATTGTATCAAAATAATGAGAGTCAATGTAAAAAAATCTCTGAAACTATTCGGATAAATGGAAAAGCATAAGGGTAAAGTCAAGCTGTCAGGGATAAATCCGGAAACTGTAAGGATAAACAGCGAAACTGTAAGGGTAAAACAGCAAACTGTCGGGGTAAAACCAAACTCTCAGGGTATATCCGGAAACTGTCAGGATAAACAGCGAAACTGTCAGAGCAAAACAGCAAACTGTCGGGGTAAAACCAAACTCTCAGGGGATATCCGGAAACTGTAAGGATAAACAGCAAAACTGTAAGGGTAAAACAGCAAACTGTCGGGGTAAAACCAAACTCTCAGGGGATATCCGGAAACTGTCAGGATAAACAGCGAAACTGTAAGGGTAAAACAGCAAACTGTCGGTGTAAAACCAAACTCTCAGGGTATATCCGGAAACTGTAAGGATAAACAGCGAAACTGTAAGGGTAAAACAGCAAACTGTCGGGGTAAAACCAAACTCTCAGGGTATATCCGGAAACTGTCAGGATAAACAGCGAAACTGTAAGGGTAAAACAGCAAACTGTCGGTGTAAAACCAAACTCTCAGGGTATATCCGGAAACTGTAAGGATAAACAGCAAACTGTCGGTGTAAAACCAAACTCTCAGGGAAATCCGGAAACTGTAAGGATAAACAGCGAAACTGTAAGGGTAAAACAGCAAACTGTCGGGGTAAAACCAAACTCTCAGGGGATATCCGGAAACTGTCAGGGCAAAACGGCAAACTGTCGGGGTAAAACCAAACTCTCAGGGGATATCCGGAAACTGTAAGGATAAACAGCGAAACTGTAAGGGTAAAACAGCAAACTGTCGGGGTAAAACCAAACTCTCAGGGGATATCCGGAAACTGTAAGGATAAACAGCGAAACTGTCAGGGTAAAACAGCAAACTGTCAGGATAATCCCCTCAAAAAAACTCCCAGCATATCGCTAGGAGCACCATTTTCATTTCTCATTCATCTTATAATGGATATATCCAAGCGCCATTTGTAGCTGATCATCATGTTGACGCTCATTCCGGAATGCTTCCACTTTCCCTTTCAACGCCGTGAAAAACACCCGATCCATACTTTCGTCTGCTTTCACTTTCGCATCGACTCGAAATGCATGGACAGCCTGCGCCGTCGATTCGTCAAAATAGCCGTCTTGCCGGCCTACACTATACCCAAGACCCGCTAGCAAGCGCTGGCCATAGGCAATATCATCGTGGAAATCGCCATCTTTATACACTTCCGTCACAAGCCTGATATGCTCAACAAACAACTCATTTTGTGTAACTTCAAGATCCGCCTTCACACCTTTACCATGAATCCACTGCTCCTTTGGCGTGAGCCATTTATGGGTCGATAGCTTCATCTCCCCGCCATTCGACAACTCCGTAATATCTTGGACTGTCCCTTTACCAAAACTCGTCGTCCCAGTAATATAGCCTCTTTTTAAAGCTTGCAACGCACCGCTCAACACTTCACTCGCCGAAGCACTTCCCTTATCCTGCAGCAACACAATCGGCATGTTCATCAGCTTTTCATCATAAGCATATTTATCTGACTTCTCCGTCACAAGTGGCGTCAATGCCCCTTTGGCATCCTGCATAAAGGCGAAGACCGTATCCTCTGGCAATAAACTGCCGGCAATGTCTCCAACCGTATGCAAATAGCCTCCTGGATTGCCGCGCACATCAATAATGAGCGCCTCTGCACCTTCTTTAATAAGCTTATTCGTCGCCCTCTCCCACTCTTTTGCACTTTCTTCGGCAAATTTCGTCAGTGATATGTAACCAATCTTCACGCCCCGCACTTCCATTATTTCAGTCGATACCGTCTTGACTGGAATCGCATCACGCATAACCGCCACTTCCAGATGTTTATTCAAATCGGGCCTGTAAATCGTCATCGTCACCGTTGTCCCTTGCTTGCCTCGAATACGTTGCACAACGTCCTGCAACGAATCGCCTTCCAAGCGCTCACCATCAATACGAACAATTTCGTCATAAGGCTGCAATCCAGCTTTTTCAGAAGGAGAACCTTTCACTGGTGCAACGATGATGAATTTCCCATTTGACCTCGTCACCTCAGCACCAATGCCAATGCGCTCACCCGCAAGCGATTCGCGATGTGCCGCCGCCTCATCCTGCGACAAATACGTTGAATACGGATCGCCAATGACATCCGCCATTCCGCGCAAGGCCCCTTCAATCAGCAATTCTTGATCAACCGGATAAACCCCTTTGTCCCTAATAACACCTAGCGCCTCATCAATTACCGGGAACGTACTCGCCGTACCCGTCCCTCGCTCTTCATTCGCCCCACAGCCATCCAGTATTAAAAAAACACCTGTCGCCATAACAGCTAAAATTACAAATAGCAAAAACCGGCTTCTCTGCATAATGCAATGTCCCCTCCTCCGTCCACTATATGAACAGCAAAGCAACATTACGACACAGAAAACCGGCTTTCTTCACTCCAAATTATTCACAAGCTCTTTCAATTTCTTCTCATCCATCGGTCCAACAATCTTATGGGCGATGGTTCCGTCTGTTTCAATCATATACGTCGTCGGAATGGTCATGACCTGATACTGATCCATCACAATGCCCTCATTGTCCATTGGAATCGGGAAGGTCAGCCCATATGCCTCTATGAATTTCTCGACACCGCCAATCCCCATCTTCTCAGTACTCATCAAATTCACCGCAAGTATTTCAACATTTTCCTTCTTACTATTTTTCTTATAATACTTCTGCATATGCGGCATTTCTGCCTTACAAGGGCCACACCACGATGCCCAGAAATTCAGCACCACTTTCTTGCCCTTCAAATCCGACAGCTTTACCACATCACCGTCAAGCGTCGATAATTCAAAGTCTGGCGGTGTAGCCCCTTTTTCTAATCCAGGCTTCTCATCCAGCGCACTAAAATCTGGTCCAATCAAATACTCATCCAACGGCTCCGTTTTCTCCAAATTCGACTTCACCATCATCACAACCATCGAACCGATAAGCAGGACAGTAATCATATAACCAATCATTTTCTTATTCACGTCTGTTCCTCCAATCTAACGCTATGAAAAAACAACCTATTAATAAAGTTGTCATGAATGGCGTCCCAACAAGCCCAGCCGGCTGCCATACTGCCACAAAGACATGAACCGCCATGAACAACCAAACAAATGGCAGAGACCCATCACTTTTTATCCAATAAAATAATGCAAACAACACAAATGCGACGACAGTCACGATTTGCACAAGCAACTGGCCATCATTCAACAAAACCATCATCACCTGATACACGGTCTGCACAGCAACTGCACCTGCCACAAGAGCTTGAACTCCCTCTGCAGCAAGCCGCCCCTTTTTCCTATCCAATGCAACCTTACCTGCTATAAACACAAGTCCAAGGTAAAACCCAACAACCCCTCCATCGAAATAAACCAACGACAGCGGTGAACGGATAATCGAACTAAAATCAGTAAGGACAACACTTAACTTCCAGACGATGACCACATAAAAAAATGTATCTGATAAGGTTTCTGCATGCTTTTTTCCATACCAAACCCGGACTGCACTATATGCGACAACGAATGCCACAATGAAAGCAATCCAAGATGACGGAATAGATAAATTTACAACTGTAAAATAATTTGTCACAAGCATTTATAGTGTACCCCTTCTACTATGTATACCTTATATGCTAGCGGATATGACGCGCGAAGGCGACTTTTTTGCCCTCGTTAAGCAATAAAAAGGCCCGTCATCTGTAGACGGACCTTCCTATTTATCAAATAGTTAAAATGAAACATAACGTAACGGATTGACAGCACTTGGACCACTAGCGGACCAGTTGCCGACGTGGATTTCGAAATGCAAGTGAGGTCCTGTCGAACGACCCGTATTCCCCATCGCTGCGATATACTGACCTTTATCCACCTCTGTACCAACGCTAACAGCAATTGTAGACAGATGCGCATAGACCGTTGTAAATGTCTGACCTTCGATTGAATGCGTCACCATCACAACATTACCATATGTGCTCAATGGGCCCGCATAGGAAACAACACCATCAGCTGCCGATACAATCGGCGTTCCAATCGAATTGGCGATATCCGATCCACGGTGTTGACGGCTTATACCACCTAATGTACGCCATCCAAATGACGACGTGTAGCGACCATTTGCAGGCTTCGTCCAATTGCCACTTGACACAGATGGAATGCTTTGACTTGTATTATTTTTAGCTGCTTGCTGCCTCGCACGCTCTTCAGCAGCTTTCTTTTCTGCTGCTCGTCGTGCAATTTCAGCAATCCTTTTTTGCTCTGCTGCAATTTGGCGCTGAAGTGCTTCTTCTACCTCAACTACTTCATCAAGCTCTGTTTCAAGATGATCCTTCTCATCCTTCAACTTCGCCTGCTCTTCTTCCAACTGGTCAATCAGCTTATTCTTGTCCTGCTTCTTCACCAATAAAGAAGCCTTCAAGCCCTCGAGCTCCTGCTTACTTACTTCTTGCTTAGCTAACTTGTTTTCGACGAGCGCCTTTTCATTCTCAAGCTGCTCAACGTCCTCAGCCTGCTGCTTCATAATTTTACGATCCGCATCCATCAGTGTATTTACAGCAGAAAATCGGTCAATGAAATCAGCAAAACTATTAGCACCTAGAAGCACATCTAAGTAACTGACTTTTCCTCCCCTGACTTGCATCGCACGAACTCGTTCCCGTAGCACTTCATCTCGCTCTGCAATTTTCTTTTCAAGCTCAGCAATAGATATTTGCAACTCATCAATTTCTACCGTTGTCTGATTGATTTGATCGATGACCCGATTAATCTCTGTATTCGTATGATTAATCGAGTCGTTCAACTCTTTAATTTGCCTGAAAATCTTGTCTATTGTAGATTCATTCGTTTGGATTTCAGCTGTTTTTTGTTTGATATTTTGATTCAATTCATTTTTCTTCTGCTCTGCTTCTTTTTTTTCTTGTTTCAAATCACTTAACGGGCTTGCTAAAACTCCCGCTCCACTTAAAACCGTAGTTAGGAAAAGAATGGCGATTGTACTTAACAGCAACCACTTAGATCTCATCAACTTCTCCGTTCCCCTTTCACTCTCTTAGACCTTAAGAAACTTACGAACTGACATAAAGCTACCCCACATGCCTATAAAAATACCCATGAATAAAATCAAACCATTCAATTGGTAGATAAACGGCATCGTATTCAACAATTGGAACAGTTCTCCTTTTAATCTAGGTTCCCAATATTCATAGAGATTGTAATAGGCTATGGAAATGAGAATCATCGGAGTGGCTGCACCTAAAATACCTAGCCAAATCCCTTCCAATAAAAATGGGACACGTACAAAGTTATTCGTTGCGCCTACCAATTTCATAATTTCGATTTCTCTTCCTCTCGCAACAATCGTAATACGAATCGTATTCGATATGAGGAACATCGCTGTGAACAGCAATGCCAAGATAAGAACAAGCCCGACGTTACGGCTTGCATTCAAAATACTGAAAAGCTTTTCTACTTTACCTTCGCCGTACTCCAATTTATCGACATTGTCGTATGTACTAATTTTCTTTGCAATTTCCGCAGTTTGCTGTGGATCCTTTGCCTTCACAAACAACGCATCACCAAGTGGATTACTTTGTTTATATAAACTAAGTTCAGGCCCCATCGATTCGATCAAATTATTTAGTTCTTGATCCTTCGAAGATAAGACGACTTCAAGGACACCTTCTGTTGAGGTAATCTGTTGTTGTAGCTCCTTCACTGCCGCTTCGTCCGCCACAGGATCTGCCACTACTTTAATTTCCACATCATTTTCAATATTTTTCGCTAATTGATTTAAATTCATCATTATGACGATAAATACGCCTACAAGTAACAGCGTGACCGTTACAGCACTCACTGACGCAAATGTCATCCAGCTGTTACGCCGAAGGCTTTTCAAGCTTTCTCGTAGATGCCTACCAAAAGTCCTAACCTTCATAGCCGTACTCACCTCCGTATTCATCCCGGGTGATAAGTCCGCCTTCCACTACGATAACTCGATGCCTTATTGTGTTCACAATTTCCCTATTATGGGTAGCCATGACAATTGTCGTACCACGAGCATTAATCTGTTCGAAAATCCTCATGATTTCCCATGATGTTTCAGGATCTAGGTTTCCTGTCGGCTCGTCCGCAATTACAACTTTTGGCACGTTAACGATTGACCGAGCAATCGATACACGTTGCTGCTCCCCACCTGACAATTCATTAGGAAACATCCGTGCCTTTTGCGTTAGCCCAACAAGTCCAAGGACATCATTCACTTTTTTTCTAATTTGTGCGGGTGACTCCTCGATGACTTCAAGGGCAAATGCCACATTCTCATAAACATTTAATTTCGGTAGTAGTTTAAAGTCTTGGAAAACAACACCAATTTGACGACGCAAATAAGGCACACGCTTATTGCGCATTGTCGCAAGGTTAATGCCGTTGATAATGATTTCACCGCTAGTCGAAGCTTCCTCACGATACATCATTTTGATGAACGTCGACTTTCCGGCACCACTTGGTCCAACTACATAGACGAACTCGCCTCTGTTAATTTCAATATTAATACCATTTGCTGCAACAACACCATTTGGATACTGCTTGTACACATTTTTCATCACAATCATTCTAAAACCACCTGAAAATAAATTTCCCTCTTTTTATCCAACAAACCTATTATAGCATGAATAAGAACTGCCGGCATTACAGTTGTGTTTCAATTGGACTTGGCAATAAACCTTGGTAATCCTATATATAAGTACTATTCTCACATACAAAAGTCATGACTGAAAGACTACTTCATTGTCTTATTCGACCTAAACAAGAAGAATCCTCTATTATTCAATAAGCCGTCTGTAATTAAGGAGAATCTTCTGAAGTCTATAAAGTTTGATCATTTGAAAACAAAAAAACCGTTCAGGCATGAAGCTTAACCCAAACGGTTTCATTTTCAAACTTATTTTTTCTCAGCAAGCCATTTCGCTACAGCTGTAGCATCTTCACCTTTGATAAGTCCACCTGGCATTCCACCTTGACCTTTTTCAATGACTGTATGAATTTCATCTTCAGACATACGTGCACCGATGTCGGCTAGTCCAGGCGCATTCCCTTTTCCTTCAAGGTTACTGCCGTGACATGCGATACAGCTGCTTTTCACAACAGCCTCTGCGTCAACAGATGCTGTTGCACCATCTGTAGCTGGCGCTTTTTCCGCTTTGTCACCGCCACATGCTCCAAGGACAAGAACAGCTCCGAATACGACTGCTAAAAGTTTGCTCTTCATTTTCTTCCTCCTCTGTAAATTGATACATTGCATATATAAGTATACCAAAACTATCCGCGGATTCAAAAAGCTTCCGTGGTTGAAGAATCCATTTATAGCTTTAAATCATGTGAAACACTGTAAAATCAAGGGTTCATGAATTGTTCCAAATTTGTGAACACGATATTTTTTCCTATTATGCAATAGCAAAATGTCTCTCTCATTTACTATACACCATTTCCATGTTTCTAAACCCTTAACAAATAATTTATTTTGATCAAAAGAAAAAGCACACCGCAAAGTGTACTTCTTCCCCAAACCAACTATTACGAAATGCGTGAACGCAAATATGCATTAATGAATAAATCGATTTCGCCGTCCATCACTGCACCAACATTCCCTGTTTCCGCACTTGTCCGGTGATCCTTCACCATGGAATACGGGTGGAAAACGTACGAGCGAATCTGACTACCCCAACCAATTTCTTTTTGATCGCCTCGAATTTCAAGAAGACGTGCCTCCTCTTCTTCGATTCTAATCTGGTAAATCTTCGCTTTCAATAAATTCAGCGCACGCTCACGGTTTTTGATCTGTGAACGCTCGGTTTGACACGTCACAATCGCACCCGTCGGAATATGTGTCATACGTACAGCAGAATCCGTCGTATTGACGTGCTGACCACCCGCACCGCTTGAACGGTACGTATCGATTTTGACATCTTCCATTTTAATTTCTACATCGACGTCACCTTCAAATTCCGGCATGACTTCGATAGAAGAAAATGACGTATGACGGCGGCCAGATGAGTCAAATGGTGAGATTCGAACAAGACGATGCACGCCTTTTTCTGCCTTCAAATAGCCGTAAGCATTATGCCCTTTAATGGACAACGTCACCGATTTCACGCCCGCTTCGTCACCCGCTTGGTAGTCGAGTGTCTCCACTTTAAAGCCACGGTGCTCTGCCCAACGTGTATACATACGTAACAGCATTGATGCCCAATCCTGAGACTCCGTACCACCAGCGCCTGAATGAAGTTCAAGAACTGCACTATTTTTATCGAATTCATCACTTAACAGCATTTGCAATTCAAATGCCTCTAGCTTCGTTTTGAATTCCTTCAATTCGGCTCCAAGCTCTTCTTGCATCTCCGCATCAAATTCTTCACGCAATAATTCAAGTGTCATTTCCAAGTTTTCCTGCTCGTCGGTTAGCTCTGTATAGTCGCCAACAATGTCTTTCAACGCCTTTGATTCTGAAATCACTTTTTGCGCACTATCCTGGTCATTCCAAAATTGTGGATCCAGCATAATTTCATCAAACTCTTGGATTCGTGCCTCTTTGTTTTCTAAGTCAAAGAGACCCCCTAAAGTCCGCTAATTTCTTAGCTGATTTGTCTAGCTCATTACGTACATCGGATAATTCCATCATTGTTATTCCTCCTGAATTTGGGTTGCCCGGCGATTATGCTCTACCGTGGCAGTTTTTATACTTCTTCCCGCTACCGCAAGTACATGGGTCATTTCGTCCGATGTTTACTGCACGACGCACTGGTTTCTTCGTTACTTTTTCGCCATCCTCTTTTGGATTGATGGCCTGTGCCTTGACAACCTCTTCACGCTCAAGATTATTGCGGATTTCTGCCTTCATGACATACTTGGACGCGTCCGCTTCAATGGACGCAAGCATCTCCTCAAACATCGCAAAGCCTTCCGATTGATATTCACGTAACGGATCTGTTTGACCATAAGCACGTAAATGAATCCCATGACGCAATTGGTCCATAGCATCGATGTGATCCGTCCACTTCGAATCGATAGCACGAAGCAAAACAACCTTTTCGAATTCACGCATGCGCTCTTCCGACATTTCTGCTTCTTTCTCATCGTAGCGCTCCGTAACTGCCTGTTGAATCAATGCCGTCAACTCTTCCGCCGACTTGCCACGCATATCAGCAATTGTCAAACGATCTTCTGGCAATAAGTTGGCCCCAAGGAAATCTTCAAGCCCTTTTAAATTCCAATCCTCTTGTTTTTCTTCTGTCGTATGAAGCGCAACCGATTGATCGACAATATTCGTCAACATATTTTCCAATACTTCACGGATATTCGCTGACTCCAACACTTCGTTACGTTCCTTATAGATGATTTCACGTTGTTGACGCAACACATCATCATACTGCAGCAAACGTTTCCGTGCATCGAAGTTATTACCCTCTACCCGTTTCTGGGCAGATTCAACCGAACGTGACACCATTTTTGACTGAATCGGCGTCGTATCATCCATCCCGAGTTTCGTCATCATTGACTTCATTTGATCCGAACCAAAACGGCGCATCAATTCATCCTCAAGTGATAAATAGAATTGCGTCACACCCGCATCACCTTGACGACCAGAACGACCACGAAGCTGATTATCAATACGGCGTGACTCATGTCGTTCCGTACCGAGAACGGCTAGACCGCCTAACTCTTGGACACCTTCACCCAATTTAATATCCGTACCACGTCCAGCCATATTCGTTGCAATCGTCACAGAGCCTTTTTGACCTGCCTCCAAAATAATTTCCGCTTCACGACCATGGTTTTTCGCGTTCAACACATTATGTTTCACACCATACTTCGTCAAATACTTCGAAATGATCTCAGATGTTTCAATCGCAACTGTACCAACTAAAACCGGCTGACCTTTCGCATTGCGTTCTTTAATATCCTCCGCAACAGCTTTGTATTTACCCTCCATTGTCGAATAAATCAAATCCGCACGGTCATCCCGGGCAATCGGACGATTTGTAGGAATCGCAATAACATTCATATTATAAATATTACGGAATTCCTCTTCCTCTGTTTTCGCCGTACCTGTCATACCTGACAGCTTTTCATACATTCGGAAGAAGTTCTGGAATGTAATTGTCGCAAGCGTCATTGTTTCATTTTGGACTTCAAGACCTTCCTTCGCCTCAATTGCTTGGTGTAAGCCGTCACTATACCGGCGGCCCTTCATCAAACGTCCTGTAAATGAATCGACAATGATAACTTCGCCTTCCTGCACAACATAATCGATATCATTATGCATACTCGCATGCGCCTTCAACGATTGATTGATGGCATGGTTTAGCGTAACATGCTGCAAATCGAATAAGTTGTCGATACTGAACGCGGCCTCTGCCTTCTCAATACCACTTTCCGTTAAGACAACACCTTTTGTCGACTCATCATATGAATAATCCTCTTCATTCTTGAGCGACCTCGTAAACATATTCGCCAAGCGATACAGCTCAGCCGCCTTCGCAGCCTGCCCAGAAATGATTAGCGGTGTACGCGCCTCGTCAATTAAAATCGAGTCAACCTCATCAATAACTGCGTAAAACAACGGACGTTGTACTTTATGCTCATTATAAAGCACCATATTATCACGTAAATAATCAAAACCAAGCTCGTTATTCGTGCTGTACGTAATATCCGCACTGTACGCTTCACGCTTCTCATCTTTCGATAAACTATTTAAGTTCAAACCAACTGTCATTCCTAAAAACTCATACAGCTGGCCCATTTCCATAGCATCACGACTAGCTAAGTATTCGTTGACCGTCACAACATGCGCACCTTTGCCAGCAAGCGCATTTAAGTAAATGGACAGTGTAGACGTCAACGTTTTCCCTTCACCCGTCTTCATCTCAGCAATATTACCTTCATGTAAAGCAGCCGCTCCAATAATTTGTACACGGAACGGATACATGCCTAACACACGACGAGACGCTTCACGAACAACTGCAAATGCCTCTACCTGAAGATCATCAAGTGTCTCGCCCTTTACAAAGCGCTCCTTGAACTCCTCTGTCTTCGCAGTCAATTGATCATCCGTTAGTTGCTCCATCTGCGTAGCAAGTTTTTCAACCTTATCCGCAATCTTGTCGAGACGTTTCAAATCCCGTTTATTCATATCAAACACTTTATTCAATACGCCAAGCATTCAGGTCACATCCTCATTAGGTTCACTCCCCATTTTAACATTGTAAAATGCTAGGTGCAAATGGTCTAGTCCAAACTGTTTAAGGAGATTTGCTTTTATAGGGTTGCATGCATCTTTTTTGTTGCGCGATAGATGGCTACATTGCGCGACGAGAGCACTTTATTGCGCGGGCGGACGGCTACGTGGCGCGACGAGAGCTCTTTTTTGCGCGGACAAACGACTACGTTGCGCGCAGGGAACTCTTTTTTGCGCGGGCGGACGGCTACGTGGCGCGCTGAGAGCTCTTTTTTGCGCGGGCGGATGGCTGCATTGCGCGCTGAGAGCTCTTTTTTGCGCGGGCGGATGGCTGCATTGCGCGCTGAGAGCTCTTTTTTGCGCGGACAAACGGCTACGTTGCGCGCTGGGAGCTCTTTATTGCGCGGACAGACGGCTACGTTGCGCGCAGGGAACTCTTTTTTGCGCGGGCGGACGGCTACGTGGCGCGCAGGGAACACTTTTTTGCGCGGACAGACGACTGCATTGCGCGACGAGAACACTTTATTGCTCGGACAGACGACTACGTTGCACGACGGGAACCATTTTTGCACGACAGCAAAAACCCCTAAGTAAACGTATTCACTTAAGGGCTCCACTTATTCAACTATTAATTTGTTTCGATTAAACCGTACCTACCATCTTTACGCTTATAAACAATATGCGTGCCGTCAGATTCTGCATCTGTAAAGATGAAGAAATTATGGCCCAGCATGTTCATTTGCAAAATAGCCTCTTCTTGATCCATTGGTTTCAAGTCAAATTGCTTTGTGCGAACGATTGGGAATTCGTTATCCTCATCGCTTGCCACTTCGCTATTTTTGTCGTCACTTTTACTAACAGATGCAAAAAATGCAGCAACGCCTTCGCGTTCGCGGAATTTGCGGTTCACTTTTGTTTTGTATTTACGAATTTGACGCTCGAGCTTATCAACGATTAAATCGATAGCTGCGTATAAATCGTTATGACGCTCTTCAGCACGAAGTGTCAAATTTTTCATCGGGATTGTGACTTCCACTTTTGTCTGTTTATCATTATACACTTTCAAATTGACATTTGCATTTGCGTTCGCGCCTTCAGCAAAATACCTTTCGAGTTTTTGAACTTTCTTCTCGACGTGTTCACGAATCGCCGGAGTCACCTCAATATTTTCACCGCGGATGTTGAAGTTTAACATATGAACTCCTCCTTTATTTGACCATATAGTACTATTCTACATCTTCCCTTTAAAGTCCTTCTAAAAACATTATTAATTTTAATTTTTTGTCGATTTATGACGAATCCGCATACAAACGCCTATCTAATCAAGTTTAACCTCTTCTACATTAATTTCCGAGCGCCTACGTAATTTGAGTTCCTCCACAATTACTTGCTCTAACATAGCATCTTCATCAAAATCATAACCATACATATATCCTCCACTATATGGCTTTCTCCAGACAATTACGCCAGAAACTTCAATCGGATCTTCTAGAAGCGTAAATTTGATACGCAATCGAACAGCTCCATGCTCACCGGAAATATTAAACTTCGTAAAAAGTTTTGCACCACCTGGACTAATATCAATCAGTTGACAGTCACCTGGTCTCGACTCTCGCCCAGGCCCATCATCGACAACAATCCGAAATTCTGCTTCAAGTGGCTTCCCAAAAGTGTACCTAAAATACTCATTGCGTTTATAAAGCATCCTTCACACCCCGTTCCATCGCACCGCGATCCGTTTCTTTTAGTATACCAGATGGCATTTTTTTCATCGAACTTCAGCAAGAAGCTTTGTCCGTCTCATCGTCCCATCTAACGTCGCTACGATTTGCTCGTTATCCGCAACAGTTGTATGAATTGTCGCATTGACTTCCTCAATGGAAGCACTGGATTCCGCCAACAAATCGGCAAACGCCCCCGTCATCTGTCCAATATCGGTCGTCTCCCTCGTAATCGATGCCATCTTGTCATCAAACATTCCAAATTTCTGATGAAGGTCACTCAATGTATTGTGCATCAGGTCAATTTTCAACTCAACATCTACCGTCAATCCAGCCTGTGTGACGAGCCTTCCTGTACTGCTCGTCAAATTATCACGCGACCGCTCATTCATGGCATTGACATCTGCCAAGTTACCATTAATTTCAGTTAGCGTAACAGCTGTCAACCCTGCCAGTTTCCGAATTTCATCGGCTACAACTGCAAAACCTTTGCCATTCTCTCCCGCCCTCGCCGCTTCAATAGATGCATTCAGTGCTAAAAGATTAGTCTGCTCTGTAATCGTAGCAATCGACTTGGCAAGAGTATTCGTCTTGTCGATATTTTCCGTTAGCGCATCAAACGATCCATTCAAATCATCCAATAATGATTGCACCTCTTTCATCCCACTACGTAAATTTTGCATCATATCGACGATTTCACCAGATTCTGAACGTAAGTGTGCGGTATCTGTATACATTGTCCGTGTCTCCCCATGCATCTCATTCACATCTTTTTGCGTCCGCTCCGTATTATCGGCAATTTTTGTGATTTGCGCCGTTTCCTGCTCGACCCCAGCTGCAACGCTATCCATAATATCCAGCAATTCTTTCTGCGCCACCAAATGACGCATGGCCGTTTCTCCAATTACAGTCAAATCTTCCGCGACCTGCTCTACATTCGCATTGAGTGTACGATGCTTCCCCGCTTCTTCAAGCGCATGGGCCGCCTGCTCCGCTGTGAATACATTCACTTGCTCCTCTAGCTTTTTCGTCTGCTTTATTTGGATGAAAAGCCCTACTGCCATCAAAATAAGAACGAGCACCAAGCTACCTTTACTATCTGCAATCTGCTCCTGATAAGGATAATTCATAACAAACACTCCCATAATGGCAAGCGACAGGACAAACCCATATGTCATAATCCGCATCGACAAATGCACACTCGCAATACCCGCGATGAAAAAGGCAATGCCCGCCGTCGCAATAGAAGGTTCTCCAACAACTCCATTCATGAGTGCCGCAAATGCCGTCAAACCAAGAACGATCCATGGAAACCAATTTTCTATCACAACAAACTTCTTGGAAAGTACGAAACACAGTACAGTGATGACCACGGGTATCGCCATACTCACCGTTTTTAATATCGCTTGACTTGTCGCAACATAAAAAATCAAACCAATAAAACTCGAACCACCAAGTGTTACGAATAATATGAAGTTCTTATTCGCAAATTCCTTTTGCCGCATTGTCTCCACATTCTCCATTGTTCGTTCCCCCTTGAAGATTTTATCTATATAGTTAATTGAATTGTACGACATCAGTTATTGTAAAAAAATCGTCCCGTAATCAGGACGATTCCGTATTAACTCTTTATCAGAAGTGCTTCTTCGTGCGTTTCATTAATATAAATCGAAATTTGTTGCTGCTCTGCCGTCAATTCAGTCAGCGTAGCATTCAACTCTTCAACAGCTGCTGTGCTTTGTTCCACAATCGCAGCGAATTCCATCGTACGTTCCCGAATGGATTCACTATCTTGCGTAATCTGTCCAAAGTCTTGGATAAACCTTGATAATTCCTGCTGCAAAGTCTTCATCGTGTCAAACAAATCCGTAAATGATGCACTCGATTCATCTGCTACTGTTGTTTGCATAACGACTTGCTGCAAGCCGTCATCAAGCTTTTTAACAGCAAGCTCGTTGTAACTATTCACTTCTAGCAAGTTACTATCAATTTTTTTCAACGTCTCATCCGTGAGGCCAGCTAATTTTCGAATTTCATCGGCAACAACCGCAAAGCCCTTACCATGTTCTCCTGCCCGTGCTGCTTCAATTGAGGCGTTCAGCGCCAGTAAATTCGTTTGATCCGTGATTTCTTTAATGGAACCTGCAAATGCATTCGTCTCATCAATCTTACCAGATAATACAGTAAATGTTTCGTGTAACTCGGTAAAAAATGTAGCAAATGTATCGATACTCTCTTTTAGCTTTGAAATATTCTCGGTACCATCACCCGCTTTGCGACCCGCTTCGTTAGTCTGGATAACAATTTGCCCAAGGCCTTCCGCAATGACTTGAACAGACCCATGCGTCCGCTCCGCATTTTCCGCAATATCTGCAATATGATCCGCCTGCTGCTGACTGCCTACGCTAACTTCATTTACTGCCGCCAGCATTTCCCGTTGCGATGTGGCAGATGTCTCCGTGTTCGAGCGAAGATGTCCAAGGTTAGCCGTGATTTTTTCAACAGCCTGATCCAACTTTTCTATTAGCGCCTCTTCTTCACGAACTTTAGACTCCGTCAGTTCGACAAGTTGTTCCACATGCGCGAACACCTGCCCATTTTGGCGAACAAGCAAGAATAGCAAAAGTCCCGACAATAGATACAAAATGACAAGATTTGCCCCACTTTTCTCAACAAGTTCCGGGGCTACAAATAGAACATTATTAGTAACGACCGCAATCGCACCTAGTACATAACCAAACACCATAATCCGCATCTGCCCATGAATCGAGGCGAGCACAATAATCAGTAGAGTGATACCAATTGTCCCTAGATTCGCCTCTGAGAACAAGACTACTCCCATCGCTATCAAAAAATTTAGGATAAGCAATAGATAAGGAAGCAACCTCGATAATACAGCTACTTTTACGCTCAAACTATACAACAGAACTGCCAATGCAAAAGGAATCGCAACGGGTAGTATAATAGCCAGCGGCGACTGCTGAACAAGCTGTGCCACTAACCCCAGACCAGCTGCCAGCGCAAACCCAATCATCATAATTTGATTCTTTCGCAACCAATCCTCTCGCTTCAATTGATCGATATTCATATTTATTCTCTCCTTAGACAACAATAATTCTCTTACATACTATCTGTTTACATATGTAAAACGTATCATTAATGAATGGTCATTCATATGGGTTGAATTAACCAATTATTCCTTATATTTTTGACTACCGTAAAAATGTAAAAAACCTTGACAGAGAAAAATTCTCCATCAAGGTCTTGTTATTGCTTTGTATCGTAAAACGTACCATCACGCGCTACATTACTGTAGGGATTAATATAATTTTTCATATGATCTTTTTTCGATTGACTTTCGGAAATATCTCCACGAATTTGCTTGGTAAACAAGGCAAGCTTCAGCTGAACATCCTGTTCCATTGCAACAAGTTCTTTACCGAAAGCTTCTTCTTCAGTCGTGAATGGTGCTGCTATATGTGATTGAAGCTTATCCCGACTATCCAAGAAACCTTCAATACTTAAAATCATGTCATCGCGCTGTTCTTCTGAAAACTCACCCGTCGTCAATGCCAGCAATTTTTCCGTCACATCACGCCAAGCAATCATCGCGGGCCGAATCATATCTCATCCACATTCGCATACTGCTTCTGCCGGTTAATCTGAATAACCTGCTTCCAAGTATCGCGAAACTCCATAATGATAGCCGATGCTTCATCGAATAGAGCACTATCGTTTTTGATATTGCCGTCAACTAGGCGGCTGTTGGCAAATTCGTACAAGACGAGCATGTTTTTAGCAACCGGATAGGATTTATCGAGTGTTAACATTAGCTCAGAAATGATTGCCTGTGCTTTTTTTATGGATATATTCTTTCCTTCCATATTACCATCTTGCAGTTCTCTTTTTGCCTGTTCAATAAATTTCAAACAGCCATTGTACAACATGAGAGTCAGTTCACCTGGCGTCGAAGTATTGACAGAGTTATTTTGGTACTTTGCATATGGATTGTTCATAGCCATTTAATGTCTATCTCCTTTTATACTATACTCACTAGTATTAAAAACCACCAAGTGTATTTTGAAGTTGTGCAGACTGTGCGTTTGCACGATTAATCGCCATTTCCATGGCAGTAAATTGCTTCCATAGTCGATCTTCAACCGTTTTCATGCGTTTTTCGAAACGTTCAATTTGCTCATTCATACTCTTCATCGTATCACCTAGGATAAATGTATCATTACCCGCTCCAACGCTACCAGCTAATTTACCAATTGCTGTCTGTCCTTCATCAATAGCCTTACGGACTGTTGTCGCAAGCCCCGTGTCTGCTTTTGTGAACAGTTCGGATACTTTGCTCGGATTTTCTGCAATCACTTCACGTAGTTTTGATTCATCAATTATCAATTTTCCATTATCTCTGTAATTGTCAGACGTAGTAATGCCAAGATCACTTAGACGTATTTTTTCGCCGTCTGAACCTATGACATTGTCATTCAACGCATGGCGCATTTTTGTCAACATATTTGAAATTGTTGGATCGTTGCGAAGTGTTCCACTTAATGCTTTTTCTTCCCACAGCTTAATTTCATTTTCCTTCATGTCTTTCTTTTGTTCGGCAGTAAGTGGTGGATAATCACGGTATTTAGGTTCGCGAATCTTCGCATTCAATTCCTCAATCATTTTATTATAATCATTGACGAATCCAATGACAGCATCAGCTACTGTATCCGTATCTGAAGTTGAGCTGAATGTTGTATTTCCCGTTACTTGTTTTAGGTTCACTTCAAAACCATTGATTGTGAAAGAGTTAGACGAACGCTCAGTTACTAGTCCATCAAAAGTGAATTGCGCATTTAGACCAGCTGTTTCATCTGCACTGGATGCATCTAATTTTAATTTCGCCCCAAGATCCCCCGCTACAGTAATATCTCCTTTACCGCTATTTTTAGCAGTCATTGCAATTTTCCCCGTATGCGAATCAAAAAATGCATTTACTCCACTATCTTTATTAATCTTAGCTAAAACAGATTCAATTGTCTCATCTGCATTGAACGTTTGATCGAATACTATCGGTGTAGCGCCATCTTTTCCAGGTGCAGTAATTGTAATTTTCATATCCGGAGAACTTAGACCAAGTTCTGATAATGTCTTACCTTTTACTTGCGCTTCCGTAAGTTTAACACCGCCAGATTGTAACTCTCCACCCTGAACAGTTGCTTTCGTCGCTAACCGCTCAATCGAAATTGTTCCTGTAAAATCAGCTATTGAATTTGTACTTTTGATATCAACCGCATTTGGATTGGAGTTTATCACATTTTTCGCCATAAACGTCTTTTCAAGTAGCAATGTATCCGCTATTTTATCACTCGCTGCTTTCAATTCACGGTTCACACCGCGGTAAGCATCCAATTGTAGTTCTAAATAAGACTTCTTTTGTGTCACTTTTTCAAGTGGTATCCGATTTGCCTTCATCATATCTTTAATAATCGAATCTATATCCATTCCTGACGCTAATCCACCGATTCTCATAATCCATCACACCTTCTACTTATATTTTTCGATCTACCAACAAACCTACAAACTCACGCATCGCCGCATGGATGTCCATCAGTTTTTTTGATGGAATTTCTCGAACGACCTCATCCGTGTTCGAATCGACAATCGTTACATAATACTCATTGAGTTTGTCATGAAACTTAAAACGTAGTTGCGTATTGGCACTTCCTAAAAACGTATTCATACTTTCCGTGAGTTGCTTCGCCTTATCTGCCGGCAGTTGCTGCTGTTGTTCTTGTTCAGCTTGTGGCTTTGCTTTTTCTGCAACTGCTTGTACTGGAGCTACCGTAACTTCCTTGTTCGGCGCGGCTTTTTCCACTGTAACGCTTGTTTGATGCGTTGTAGTTCCACCATCCATACGACTTACCATTCCTCAAACCTCCCTGTTCTTGAGCACTTCCATTATGAATTATATCGGCAAGCCTAAAAGGATGTTGAGCAAATTGGGAATAAAAAGTATTGATACGCTTCTGACATCCAGTACTTTTCTTAGCTTTAAACAGCCTCATTCACAAACAGCGGCATATCCAACAGGTTTTTTCATGAGTACATGTGGGTACTTCAATATATAGTAACTATTCTCGCTATTTAACTTTATCTAAACAAATGAATGGATCTACCGAAATTTAGATAGTCAGTCTAATTTAGAAAGAAGGCGAAGATACGATATGTTCAAATCTATTAAAACGAAAATTATAATGACTGTCATGGTACTATTCCTAATTGGCGTCTCTGTTATGACTGCGATTAGTAGCACACAAGTAAAAAGAAATACGGAGAGTAGCGTTTTTGACTCGAGCGGTGCACTTGTCAACGAAATGAGTTATGCCATCGAGAACTTTCTCGGTCAATATGAAAAAGGTCTTATCCAACTCTCTACCTCAGCCACAGTCGTTGAATTTGATAATATGAAGATTGAGACGGGACATGATCCGCTTCAAGCGCTAAATAAAACGCTTCAAAACTTCCTTGATCCTTACACAGACGCATCAGGGGTCTATTTTTCATTGCCAACCAAACAAACTATTATTATGCCTTATGCAGACCTTGGAGCAGATTTCGATCCAACAACACGTAGTTGGTATACGTTAGCAGTTGCAGCTCCCGACGTTGTTCAATGGACAAGCCCTTATATTGACCAAGCATCTGGTGAATTTGTTATCAGTGCCTCAAAAGCTGTACAAGCAAACGGCAAGATCATCGGCGTTGTCGGTCTAGACGTTCAACTCGCCGCATTATCCGATAAAATTATTGCGAGTGAAATTGGCTATGACGGCTACCCCGCAGTATTCGATTTAGAAGGAACAGCCATTGTTCATCCTACATTGGGGGGGGAAAACCTCATGGATCTTCCATTCATCGCTGAAATGTATAAAGGAGCCGAACATGATACAATTCATTATGTCTATGAAGGTGTGCCTAAAGCACTCATTTACTCAACTATTCCGGAATTTGGATGGAAAGTATTAGCCGTCTATGATGAGAAAAATATTGCCGCAATGGCAAACGACTTACGCATCTCGATGATAACCGTCGCACTTATCACATTACTCGTTATTTTTGCAGCATTATACATCCTGATCAGTCGGACTATCAAACCACTTGGACAAGTTAACACACTCATGGACTCTGTCTCTCAAGGTGATTTGACTGTTCGCTCCGATATCAAAACGAATGACGAAATTGGAGATCTTGGCCGTAACTTCAACACAATGATTGACAATATGAATGCCATCATTACTGTCGTCAATGACTCCGCCTCGAATGTTCGCGCCAGCTCAGAAAGCCTAAGCGCAGTTGCAGAAGAAACAAATGCCTCAAGTGAAGAGGTTGCACATGCCGTCACTGAAATTGCACATGGTGCTTCGAAATCGGCTGAAGATGCGGAAATCGTTACAGAACGAGCAGATTTACTTGGTCAACAAATTAACGAAATTACGACAAAAGCAGGTGTCATGTCTGACATCGCAACTAAGGCAGGCGACATGAATGCCAATGGACAAGGGCAAATGCAGCAGTTGAAACAATCCTTTGGTGATTGGGAGACCAATTTACAATCCATGTCTGAAGTCATTGGCACACTAGAAATGAAAGTGAAAGCAATCGGTGGTGTGATGGAAACCATAACGGAAATTTCATCACAAACTAATTTACTAGCACTAAACGCTAGCATTGAAGCTGCCCGTGCTGGAGAACACGGTAAAGGATTCGCCGTCGTTGCTGATGAAGTACGTAAACTTGCCGAGCAATCGGCTCGCTCGACGGAAGAAGTAAAAGTGACCGTCTTGGAACTGCAAGAGGAATCTCGACTAGTCACGCAACAAATGAACGACACGCGCGAAAACTTCCACCGTCAAGGAACTGTCGTCAACGACACTGAAATCACTTTCGGTGAAATCTCCACATTGATGGCCGACATGCAAGATTCAATCGACGCCGTCTATGAAGAAATTCAAAAAGTTGCCACTCACAAAGATGATGTTGCTGAAACCATTCAAACAATGGCGGCCACTTCCCAGGAAACAGCAGCTGCTTGCGAGGAGGTCAGTGCCTTAACCGACGAACAATTACGTGCCATCCAGTCTGTAACAGATGCAGCCGAAACGTTGACTGAGTTGAGTGAGGAATTGAGCTTGGCGGTTAATCGATTTAAAGTTTAACAATAAAAAAACGTGTTCAGGAAAATTAATTGCCCTGAACACGTTTTTAGCTTCTATCAAGAATTGGCTCAATACCTAAACTTAGCAATCAACACTTTCAAATCTTCCGCCATTAAGGACAGTGATTCCGCCGATGTACTAATCTCATCCATTGAAGCTAATTGTTCCTCTGAAGAGACCGCAACTTGCTGGGATACTGCTACATTTTCTAGTGCACTACGCGCTATGTTATTCGTAGTTGTAATCACTTTCTGACTGTAGCTGACACTTCGCTTGCAATATAAACACATTTGCTGTATTGAGTTAAACTTTTCCCAATTCATCTACAAAAGCAGGTTTTCTTCTATATAACTCCCTCAGCTCATTGACAATTTCTTGCTGCAGCTGTTGTCCAACCGCACTTCCATAGCGTCGAATCTTTTGGCACACATCCTGATAACCTTTGCGATTCGATGCATGATTAGCCGCCGCTTTAATATGCTCCTTATAAATCTGCTGGATGTCCTCTTGATAGACCTCCACCAAATCATTCGCATATTGTTCAATACAATCTGGATAGCCCCGCACAAACTCCATTAATGCATCTAAATCCTTTTCTTCCTCAATCAGACGTTGAAACAGCCTTTTCGTTTGCCACGCCGGATGCTTTTGTAGCTCTTGCTTTAACTGCACATAAAATTGTTCTGGGTCCTTGGCGAGCGCCTTCAATTCATGATAAAAATCAAAATCACCATTCATAAAAAGGTCTTTTGCTAATAACTTTTGTTCCCTTGTTAGCGATAGTGCTTTGTAGGCCGCATATCTAAAGTTCTTCCACTTCGACACTAATCCCGCATATTCCTTGTCAGATTGTTCTCCATCTGCCGCTAATTCGATGACCCGATTGTAATTTTTCTCTACTATGCATCGTTGAATCAGTTGTTCCCTAAATGGCGAATAATGCAGACGTGCCTGTATAAATTGGTCCGCTTCCTCTGCCGTACCGTATTGGTCAATCATTTCAAATAACAGTTGATTTAAGGCTTCATTGTGATAACGTTGGGATGTATTTTCATCAATCATCGACTCAATTTTTCGGCTTAGTACTTCCCTGTACTCTTTGCTATCCGCTAAATGTGTACAGATTCCTAATAACGTAATCTGATATTCTTCCCATTCTTCAAACATCGGATGCTCGCTTTGTTTAAGAAGCTTTTCAAACAGTTCTTGCCTCTGCTCAGATTCCGAATCAATCGCATCAACGACCGTCAATTCTATCACTTCTAGTGCATCCTCTACCAACATGCCGATATCACCATTGGAATCATCCGTATATTGAAATGCTTCAATTGCTTCCTCTAACATTACAAAAGAAAGCTCAAGTGCTACTATTGCATCCGTACAGTCCTCAATTTGCACGAAGCATTCATCCAATTCTCTTACAAAATGACCAATGTCCCGGTAAGCAATATAACCTTCTCTTCCCTTATGTTTACTCACAATCGAACGCACCAAGACTTTGAAACTTTCCAACTCTTGTCCTGTCATCTCTTTCGAATACTGAAGTAGTAAACGACTTTTCAGGATCGTATCTTTGCTAGCTACATCGGTAATAATGCTAATTAGTTGGTCTTTTGATAAAGCGTTGAGGGCTTCTGACAGGCTTTGTTGTTGTTTCATGGTGATAGATTCTCCTTTCTTAATCTGCTACCTCTTGATTCAAACCCCTTCCACAAGTTTGATGTTAGTATGAATAGTTTAATCTTTTGATTGTCCAACTCAAGAACATAGTCTCAAGTGATCTCCTTTTAAACGATGACATAAGGTCACCATACTACAATTTCTTCAATCTCCGATTCACAAAGTTCCTCTCAAATTCTCTATACCACTGCATCTTCGCCCACTCTTTCATCGACTCATGCTCGAGGTCCGATGGGTCACTCATCACAGTCAAAAATTCGCTAAATCCTGATTCACCACCACAATCTTCGGGCGGCGCTGTTCCTTCGCCTTCTAAGCAAGCAGGGGATTGGATATTTTGTTTCGTCAAAATCTCCTCAACAACAATGTCATGTCGCCAATAGTCTCCAAAATCATAAATATATTTTATAAACGTATGTGGCGGTATGAAGTCCGATAACAACAGCCCTTCTTCCAACACCATTTCAACATCATTTCCATACTCGAAAGCCTCTTCATCCATGACAATATTCAACTTAGGCTTGCGAGGTTTGTCTGTATTTGTTTCATCGTACAAATAAAATTCATGCAGATGATAATCTTGCCAATCAAACACGATTTGCAACACTTCATGAAATTCCCGAACCGGCATATCAAGCGGTATGATAAGTTTTCTCCAAATAGAATGCTCCATCAATTCCATCGACACACGCATAACAGCTACATCCGTATCAAAAATGTTCCCACCCGTAAATGCCGCTAAATCCTTGAACAGTTCCTCATACGGGTAAATCGACGGCACTTTCCCACCTCCGACCAACAAACGGCTCGCATTCTTACTCACGTCCTTATTGACAACATCCGCCAAATCGAGTTCAGCAGCATACAACCAAACAGAATCACACGCCTGGTTCAATCTCGCTACCATTGAACGATTCTTCGTCTTAGAAAACGATACCGCCCCCGCAGCCTTCATATACTGCTCAATGACTTCCTCACTGATTCGCTCTGCTCTAAACACTTGCCGAATTGCTTGTTCAACGATGACATCAAACTGCTTGAAATCCTTCGCCTTCAGTCCATGGAGCACGATGACATAGCGATTTTGGTCATTCATCAGGACTACCGTTTTTCGACGGTTGATCATTAACATATTTGCATGCCACGAGAAAAGTGAATTTTCTTCTTCGATTGCATCGGTTGTAGGCGTAAAGGCCAGCTCGTCTAGTAGTTTTTTTGTTGAATGGATTCGCATGTTTTTTTGTCTCCTTTCTTTATTCTCCCGACAAGGATTAATGATCATTTGTTAAATTGTATTTTTTCATTAATAATTTTGCTTCTTCAATGCCTAACTTTGTTAAAAAGACCGATTTAGAGCGATTGCTTCCTCGTACGCAATCTTCGGCAATGAGTTCATCTAATGTATTAAAAGAATAACCTTTCCAACTTCTCCTCATGCCTTCTGGTATTTCCTCCTCTTCCCATGAAGTCATATATAGCAACAATAATGTAAGTTCCTTAATCTGCTTTTCCATGCTTCAAACTCCTTCCGAAATCTTATAGATAGTTTATTGGAATTATGGGGCGGTGAGGTTAAATCAATTCTAGAACAATGGCAACTACTCTTTCTAATACTGGTGGATTTTACGCTTACAAAAAACCAACCTCTCTATCGAGACATAGACTCGGTGGCTGGGCTGGGTTAGGAAATAGTTTAATCGCTGATTTTGTATAGAACTGTATGATTCTTGTCATGGTGAGTATTCCGGACGGAATGAGCCAGCAGTGCGGGAAAGGGAGTCAGCAATGATTACCGCCACGGGAATATAGCACTGCTGCCATAGTTCTACCATTGAATGCCATGAAACTTACCATGCTATGCCAATATGTCCAGACGGATACCAACTGGGGGAGAAGGTGCAGTGTCAGTACGACCTTAAACCGGTATGTGCTAGAAAATAATTGACACGGAGCCTCTACGGGCACGAGTCCCCAGACAGGAAACCAGCAACACATGCTGACTTGACCCACGAAGGCTATCTCCCCCAACTCTCCCTGTAAAATTGTCACTTGAGGAATTGGTAGCCCTTTCTCAGTAGCAGTCTATTTATAGTGGCTCTCCATTCTACAAAGCCTGGCTCTTTTCTCCGCAAAAATGACTCAATTCAACAACTGCAATATTTACAGCCCCTCTTTTACTCCACTTGTCTTTATATATAAATCTCCTTTTTTCTGTTTTAAACGTTTTTTCAATTTTTGAATTTTCGTTGAACGTAATGCTAGTGTTCTAATCTTTGAAGCAATAATCCAAGCACTAACTGATTGATATTCTATTAATTGTTTTGAAAAATGCTCAATTGTAGCTTCAATCTGCTCAACTGCTATTTCAATGTTCGACCCTTTTAGTTCAATAAAGTGACAGGCTGTTCGTTCATCAATATGCAACATAAAGTCACATTTTCTTCCTTCTTTTATTAAGCAGCCATCCACCCGATATAAAGAAACTGTTTTTTGTGATGGATTACTCAAATGAATCGAACTTCTACCTTCCTGTACTACAATTTGTTTTCGCTTATCATTAAACTCTAAACATGCGGCATCAAAAACTGTACTCATAGCGACACCTCAATATCCGTTAGCTTATCAAATAACTCATTTATTTCATTGGAAATATTGTCTATTACTTCTGCTTGTATAAGCTGCAACTCAGCATCAATTATATCGCGAGACAGAAACTTCTTCTCCCCACGCTCAACATAATAAGCGCCAACTTTCTTTCGGATACGTAGTGGTTTAGAAATAAGATTTTCGTCAACTTTATCGAGTTTATCAGATAGCTGTCCAGCGTATATATAAGTATTTAACGAACTCAAAATATAAGGACTATGCGATGTGATGATAACTTCACTATCAGAAGTATTAACAAGCAGCACTATCAAAGCAACAATATGATGCTGTGCAGATGGAAATAAATGCGCCTCCGGTTCTTCAATAACCATAAAGACATTCCTTTTTTCCAAAATAATTGAAAAAATAAGCAAAGCTATCCAAACTACTTCCTGCTGACCAGAGGATGAAAAATTTAATTTAATAAATTCATGTTCATTAAAGTAAATTCGTTCACCATCAGTCTGATAAATATATTTACCTTTTATTATCTTTTCAATAATCTCCGCCGCAAGCATAACATTCGGCATGTCAATTTCCTGGTTCGTTAGGTTTTTCTTGTCTTCAATTACATCTTCGAGTGACCTTGAAAAGGTTTTTCTAAGTGATAAGATTCGTTCGATGAACTGCTTCATAATGTCATCTACATCCCCCGGCTGCATAAGCTGGAGCTGATCCGTCAATGTTGAAACAAGACTACGACCAGCAGGTATGAAAATCGGTGTTAACGTTTCCTCGAACGAATCATAAATTTGGTTTCTCAGAAGAGTATATTTCTTCTTCGCATGTACATTACTTAGCGTCGTATCCCATACATTACTTTCTTTCTCCGTATATTCTTTAATTTCTTCCATTTGTTCTGCTGCTTTATAAATAGGCTTTTTTAATCTTTGACTGAATGTAATTTGCAAAAATCCATCTTTAGGATAAAGCTTTACATATTTTTTTTCGTTATATATATAAGTGATCTCGAAAGGACGCATATGCTTGGTTGTTCCAAAATATCCTATAAATTTTTGAATAAGTACCTTATTAAACTTATATAGAACTTCATCTTCTTTTACAGATTCCTCAAGTAAAAATTCATACAGTGCTTCAGGAATAGAACGAAAAAAGAAAATCAATTTACTTACCGTACTTTTTCCACTTGCCTGCGGACCAACGAACACATTAATTGGTTCAATATCAATAGTCATTGAATCAATCGGACCAAAATTCTTAATTGAAATCCTTTGCATCTTAATATAATCCCCTTTTACTAGAATAATGGATTTTCCTATTCTTTAAAATAAGGCAACTGTCATCCACAAAGATCTACTTGGCTTTAATAATGACATATAGTAGGTTAAAACTAACTTCAGATACACAAATTTTCCTTATTCGATCAATAGATTACTTGACTTTTTGTTGTAGGTTCTAGTTAAAGTAAATTATAGCATAACCAATATTGAAATAATTGTTAGCCATCGATATTATAAGAGCTTTCACCAATATTCAATTTCAAAAAAACTGTAACCTTACTCATAGGGTTTCCTTTTCTACGCAAAAAATACGTAAATGATAAGCTTGAACTATAAAAATAAGTATACCTTTTCAATACGCATAACAAATAGACGTCTCTGCTAGATTTAAACGAGTGCTGAGTGATGACCCATTTCCAGATTAAAGATTGAGTAGATGAAACGACAAAACCCGCTTTGGACTCTATGTCCGAATCGGGTTTGTTAGTGAGAGTGTCGCTATTCAGTTATTATGACATGGCTTCGAACAATAGTAACAGCCATCAGCATTTGTATAGTATTTCTTTGCCTCTTGTACTGCATCTCTACAATTCGTAAAGGAACCCAAATACTGACGGTTTTCAGAAGACGGTAAATGAACACATGTGCTAACATGCACCTCATGATCCCCGTTCGACTGCGCATTTTTATTTACGTAATAGATACCCATTTAGTCACCCACTTTCTTAAGATTATTCACAAAAAACGAAACGTACGTTCCGCATAATTACTATTATAGAGCACGCGTTCTTTATAATCAATTCTTATTAATATTTCCGCATATAATCAAGTTCCTTGGCGGTCATTGCTTCTTACATTATGAGTATCCATCTACTCTTCAAAATGCAAAATAGTTTATGCTTATTGTAATTGAAAAGGTCTTGATTAAAGCCAAAGATTAATAAATTATGCATAATACTTATCTAACCACTTTCCTAAAAGCCCCCACAACATCCCCAACATCCTCATCCGTCATCCCCGGATAAATCGGTAAGGTCAATGCCTGCCCGTACCACTTCTCCGCAACCGGACAAAGTCCTTTTTCATAGCCTAACTCTCTATAATAAGGCTGCCAATACACAGGAATATAATGAACATGGACACCAATATTCCTTTCACGCATTTCATTAAAAATCTCTTTGCGTGATTTTTTAAGTACTTGGCTATCCAATTGAATCATATACAAATGCCATCCGGATTCTGTTTCCTCCAATTGCTCTGGTAAAATAATTCCTGGAATCATTGCTAACTTTTCATTATACAAATCCGCAATCTCACGACGTCGTTCAATAAAGCCATCAACTTTATGCATCTGAGACACACCTAGTGCTGCCTGGATATCACACATGCGATAATTAGACCCGAGCTCAGTCATCTCATAGTACCAGTCGCCCTGTTCGATAGCATAAGGCGTCTTACTAATCCCATGGCTGCGAAACAGTTTTAACTTCTCATAAAACACTTCCGAATTAGTCGTAATAATTCCTCCTTCACCTGTCGTAATCGGTTTGACCGGATGAAAACTGAACATCGTCATATCAGCCTGTGATCCTATTTTATGACCTTTATAAGTTGCCCCGAGTGAATGTGCTCCATCTTCAATAACAATCAAATTATGGCGTCTAGCAATGTCCATAATGGCATCCAAATCTACCGGTTGCCCCGTGAAATCTACCGGCATAATAACTTTTGTCTTAGACGTAATTTTCTTTTCAATTTCAAGCAGATCAATATTATATGTTCGCTCATCAATATCTGCAAAAACTGGCGTGCCACCGCAATATAATACTGCATTCGATGTCGCTACAAACGTAATAGGTGTTGTAATCACTTCATCCCCATTACTAATTCCCGCCGCGTAGCAAGCCCCATGCAACGCTGTAGTTCCATTGGAAAAAGCAACTGCATACTTCGCCCCGACATAATCTGCAACAGCCTGTTCAAACTCTTCCACTTTCGGTCCTTGTGTTAAAAAAGGCGAACGTAATATTTCTACTACGGCCGCAATGTCGTCCTCTTCAATAGTTTGTTGACCATAGGATAGAAATGTCTCTCTTTTCTTCATAGCAATAGCTCCCAACTTAGTGGAGTTCCTTTGGCTGCATCAACTTTAATCGTTTTACCGAGAACTAGCTCTAAATGCTTCGGTGCAAGTCCATGTCCTGGACGAATGACACGTACATTTTCCTTCGTCAACACACTTCCCGCTTTCAAATCCGCCCCAATATAAAGCGAACGACGATGCTCCAATGAAGGTTTTTCTGCATCTGTCGGACCATATGTGACAGTCCCTAAGCTGCTCCACGCTCGTTCCGTTTCTTCCACTAACAGTTTTAACTCATGTGGCTCCATTGAAAACGCCGCATCGACGCCACCTTCTGCTCGTGATGTCGTAAAATGCTTCTCAATGACTGTAGCGCCAAGTGTCACCGCCGCTATCGCAGTCCCAACTCCCATTGTATGGTCAGATAGGCCGACTTCCGTACTAAACAGCTCTTGCATATGCGGAATCGTTGCGATATTTGAGTTTTCGGGTGTTGCGGGATACGTACTTGTACATTTCAACAAAACTAGCTGGTCATTCCCTTGTGAACGAACCGCTTGTACAGCTTCATCAAGCTCTGCAATGGATGCCATTCCTGTCGAAATAATAATAGGCTTCCCTGTTGCAGCTACTTTTTTTATTAACGGAATATCCACATTTTCAAATGATGCAATTTTATAAGCAGGCACATCCAGCATTTCTAAAAAATCAACTGCTGTTTCATCAAACGGTGAACTGAAACCGAGCATGCCATGCTCCTTACAACGATTAAAAATAGCTTCATGCCACTCCCAAGGTGTGTACGCCTCTTGATACAAATTGTACAGCGACTGCCCCTTCCATAAATTCGTATCACTTTCGATAAAAAATTCACCCGTATGTATATCAAGCGTCATCGTATCTGGCGTATACGTTTGCAATTTCACTGCATCAGCTCCAGCCTCGGCCGCCAAATCAACTATTTTTAATGCTCGCTCAAGTGATTGATTATGATTGCCGGACATTTCCGCGATAATAAATGGCTTTTCACTTCGTCCAATCTTTCGATTACCAATCTTCATTCCTGCATCAACTCCATTATTTTTTTAATCCATAGATTGGGACCTTCTGGACTCCCCGTCAATTTCAACCCGTTTAGACTCATCTCTTGCAATTCTTTCTGTCGATTTGACAGAGCCTCTAACAATTGTAGATATGTTTCAACTGTTACCTTTTCATGCCAGCCGGTATTCAAAACAGCCCCCAAAGAAGCTGCTGTTTCCGTTGCCACAATCTGATTCTCCGCAACGATCGTACTCAATGAAGGTAATCCGACATAACAACGTTCCCATGTCGCACTCCCGCCAGCTCCAATTGCGAAATCTGCTTGTGCCATTAATGACGCCATGTAATCGATTTGACAATGAAAATGAAAACCTTCATGTAAACAAATCTTTTCGATTTCTATCCGACTCGGATTACCAGCACCGACAACAACATCAATATGTGGAAACGTCACATTTGTCTTTTGCAAAGCACGCAATACTTTCAGCGTCTCATTTGTCGGATCCGTGCCTCCCATAAAAATAAGCAATCTCCCCACAGTTCCATCTCGTTCACGCATTTGTTGGCGTTCCCGCACAAACTCATCACGCATAATCAAATACCTTGGGCCTAACAACTTCATACAATGACTTGGCACCAGAATATCGTAACGCGCTTCAAAATCAGGCACGGTATTTTGATCCAACAATAGATTACAATCATGCTGACGATCCGCTAAATCATCGATCACTGCAATCTTGTTCACAAATGGACGAATCGACTGTTCCCATCGCTCATCAATCCCGTAATGATCAATAATACACAAATCAGCCGGCTGAAAATCATGAACCACTTCAAAGCCTTTAGATTGGACTAATCCAATCAAATTCCCCGGTAATTCGTTCATCATAAACAACACATGACAACCACGTTCACGCAATGCCCCGGCAATCGTCAAGCAGCGCATGACATGTCCACTACCAATTTCAATAGAAGCGTCCGTTCGAATGATTACTTTCATCTCGGATACCACCAATCATTCTTCCAAAAATTTAGTAGCAATTATTGCATTACTTGGGAGTAAACATGGGATGCCTTTTACTATCGGATACGCAAGTAGACCTTTTGGAGTAAATAATGCACTATTGTTTTCAACCAAACTTGTTTTTGTAAGCGGGCAACAAATAACCGAATTCTCTAAATCTGATTTACGTTCATCCAATTTCTTTTCAATGACCATCACACCCGTGGGATTCAAAGGATTAATCGGGGAATAAAGCAATTTATATTCCACCACAGAATAACCTAGTTCAAGTGCAGTTTCATAAAGATTCGTCACATACCCATGTTGAACCATTCTTTGACGTGCTTCTTCTGTTGCTAGTTCATAGGCGGGCTCGAACAAAACTACATATTTTCTTGCAACACGATATAACTCTTGAAGAATCTCCTTCTCCTTACCACCATTCGGTTCAACTGCATGTGAGGTATATACAACGTCTATTGAATTTCCCATAACTGGCATCTCTAACAAATCCCCAGTCGTTAATAAGATATCATGATACCCATACTCATTTAAGAATTCTTTCGCATACTTGATTCGTGACCAGGACAAATCAAATCCAACTATAGTTTTAGGTACTTGATGAAGCTTGTTCAGCACCGGTCCAAGAGTAGTTCCTTCACCAATACCTGCTTCTAAAATTGAATCCATCGAACCAAGACCGTTTAAAACTGATGCAATCTCATCGCAATAAGCTTCCTTTTTCTCCTGATTATTTTGGTATCCTTTAACATAAGAACCCGCTTGAAAATCATAACTAATTAAAATATCTTCAATTGTATTCTCTTTCCTATCTTCAATGTCTTTTAAATATCCAATAATATTTTCATTTTTTTCATATATCTCTTTAACACGATGAAGAATTTTTAATGCATCCATTTTATATCCCTCTTTCAAAAGCATCTCAAGCTATCCTTCATACACTTTCTTATTATTTATCCAATCAAATCACCGGCTTCTGTTCAATATGCGTATTCAACTTTGCTACTTCCGGATGCTCGACCAAGTATTGTATAACATCCGAATTTGATACAAGTGAATTATTAAAATGACTAGCAACCGCCTGACAGAGCGCATAATCTTCTTCTGTATCAAGCGTAATTCGAAGTTCAGGATAAAGACGATTCACCGGTACATCGTAAACCGCACGTTGAAACTGTTCACGATACTCATACGCATAATACGTCACATGCTCCCGATGCCTTGGCTCCTGCCCATTTTCATGAATAAAAAGCAGTGCCTTATATGAAATAAGTTCCACCGCAAGCCCTCGCGGCATCTCCCCTACTACATCAACGATATCGACACGCTCCCGCTCCATGATTGCAACAATGTCATTCGCCATTTCGTAATCGACAAACGGACAATCCGACGTTACACGCATCACATAATCAGGCTCATATTGCTTCGCGCACTGCACATAGCGATCCAACACATCTTCTTCTGAACCACGGAAACAAGCAATTCCATTTTCTACACACCATTGCTCTACCGCGTCATCCTGTCGCAAAAGTGATGTTGCTACGATGACCTCACTAACACCTTGAATCTTCCTGCAGCGGGAAGTCACATATGTTAATACATCTACCTCGCCCAATGGCTTCAATATTTTACCTGATAGGCGGGACGAGCCCATGCGAGCTTGGATAATGACGATTGTTTTCATCGAATCACTTCCGCCATATATTTTTTATATTTCTGTCCTACTTCTTCCCATCGTTCTTTCGTCATTTCAAATAGATAGACATCATGCCACTGTTCATTCTTCAAAATGTGATGTTCCATTTTCCCAACTTCTCGAGCACCTTGCTTCAGATGCAGTTTTCGAACACCTTCATTACTCCCCATCACTTCACCCATTAGTTTCTCAAGCCCTAATTCACTAAATGCATAATTGTACATATACGGTCCTAAAAAACCAGCCAACATCGCATATTCCGGATTACCGATATAAAAATTCCAAAAACCTCGTTTGTTTTTCCAATCGATTGCTGTAATGGAAATGAAACCGATTAGCTCGTCGCGATAAGAAATCACCCAGTAGTATCCATTTTCATCTTTCCGAATACCATCTAGCCATTTCCGCTGATTATCCATACTGTACGGAATATCCGTATACATATAGCGCGTGACAACTTCAGTTGTCCGCCAATCTAAAATCAACTGCAGATGTTCTTCCTGAATCTGCATCCATTTCATCACAAAATCACAACTTCCCTCGTAAAAGATTTTAAGAAACTTTGCCCGTCCCAAACACCATCAAAATCCAATGCCTGTCCAACTGGCACAATGCGGTCGATGCCACGTGTTGGGACCTGTTCTACAAATGCACCCAATTCCTCTTTTGAGAAACCAAAGTAACTAACTGTCTGGTCCTTATCCACGATCATCGTGCTTACTCCCGCTAATTCAGTTGCCTTACATTCAAAAAACAAACCACCGCCACAATGTCGTTCACGAACATTGGCCGGTACACGTTCAAATGACACTCTGGAAAATGTCGTCCCATGCTTGAATTCCTTCGTTTCCACTTCCGCGGCTAACGCTAAGCCCGTTGCAAATTTCTGTACTTGGATTGCAGACATGAGTTCTGCTTCTTTCGCACGAATAACTTGATCAAACAAAGACCAAAATTCTATTTGTACAGCCTCAATGACTTCATTAGAACCCGTCCAAACAATTAATCTTGGTGATGAACAAGCCATTTGATCAAACCAAAATGAATCATTATAAAATCGTTGCAGTAGTTGCTCTTTTTCTTCGGATTTCGCGTGTAGCACCGCTTCAGCATTCAATACAGCTAACGAAAATCGGTCAGGAAATACAAGTTCATTGGCAATCGGCGCAAGCTGGATACGTCGAATCGCATTTACCGTTTCATCGCCGCCCCATACAACACGTGTATGGCACTCGCTGCTTAAAAAGGCAGTCACTTGCTCGCTATGATCATATGTCAACACAATTGTTCTTTCAGCAATCGTCGTATGTTCTGCTTCTTGTAACACGTCGATAATCACGGAAAGCAACGCATTCGTCTGCAATTGCTCCTTTCCCGAGACACGAATAATATTCCGATTTCCTGCTAACAACGATAGCATCCAAGAATAAATGAAAATCGTATCAACATTCGATGGTGCCAAATGAAATACAGTACCACGCGATTTCACAAATCGATTTTTCGTTTCCTCAAGCCAAGCCTCTTTCATCTCATGAATATGTGCTCTACGTAGCCAATAGCCAAGTGCGACAACTTCGGGATAGGCCCTCATTCGAACAAGACGCATCGAAAGCGCTTGAACAAATGACAATACTTCAGGATGAAAAGGTGTCAGTGTCTCTTGCTTCCGCAAATCAAAGATAACTTCACGCCAATTCTGTGACTTCGGCCAAAATACACGCATCAGCCATTCCCTTCCTTCCGGTCAAATGCAAACGTATCGCTACACCCGCGTAACTCTGCTTTTGGAATCCGTCCTGCCACAGTAAAATATTTTCCTTTCCAACCACAAGAACAATTATCTTCCCCTAAAATGGTTCCCAAATCCTCAGTTAACAAACTATGACCTGGGTAACTTTTTGGTAATACACTCATCACTTGAATTAACCCTTGCTCTCCCATGGGGAGGGGGCCAAATGTAATTGCATCTCGAATAAGTACGTCTGCATAATTCGGCGTATGCAAATGTCCCTGCTCACACTCCACAAAAATCGAACCGACCTGCTCCACCATTCCATAATAATTATGGACACGCCGAATTCCAAAACGCTCTTTTAACTCCCTTTTAAATATATCGGCATCCACTGCTTCATCCTGAAGCTTCTTCCAACCACCGCCATGAATTAAAATACTCTCTCCCATATCAAGTTGAATATTTTGCTTCTCAGCTTCTTGATAAAAATATTCCCATACCATGAAAGTAAAGCCGAACAGCAAAATCGTAGACCCTCGATGCTCGTCCAAATAATGACGCAATCCATCCCAATCGACCGTCATATCCTCATTTAACGCATAAAAATGTTTCCGTCCAAAATTAGAGAAACCTAAAATCCCAGCTCCACGTGCGCTGAAAGATGTTCGATCTTTCAATACCGATTTTGTATCTAAAATAACCATAGGTAATCGTTTTCCGCCTAATACTGGCTTCATCACTTCTACAAGCGCATGCGTCTGACTAACTGCTGTTTCTCGATCCAGATAAATCTTCGACACTTGCTGTCCAGTCGTACCACTTGACGTTAGAACTTTAACAACGTCTTCACGAGGGATAGATAAAAGATCCATCATCTTAAACAATTGAACGGGGATAAATGGCAGCTCCTCCAACGTCTCAGCCTGTGTAAATCCTCCACTCTTTTCAACCATCGAACGATATTCTGAACAATATTCAACATGACAATCCGTCAATTCATTCAATTGTTGGAGAAGAAACCTCTCCTTTTCTTGTTTCGCTAAATCATATGGATACATCATACTAAACCATCCTTTATCGCCCGATAATCCGTTTTCCCATTGGTCATCCGTGGGATTGCTTCCACCACATGAATACGAAAGGCAGACTTATGCAACTGATAGGCAGATTCCAAATACGCTTTCACAACCGCTACCGACTCTTCCGATTCCACTACAATCACCATTCGGTCATCACTACCCGTACATGCGACAGCGGCCTGAAGTTCCTGTTCCAGCTTTTTCTCCACCTCATCCAAATTGACACGTAAACCGAATAATTTAACAAATCTCTTCAACCGACCTGTGATTGTATAAAACCCATCGTCATCAACCATTGCTAAATCCCCCGTATGCAGAACACCTTGCATTTCATCGTCCTTTGCCAAATCCTCTACCGATTCCGCGTATCCCATCATGACATTCGGCCCTTCAAAAATCAGTTCGCTTGTATCACAATCAAGACTAAATGAGCCACCAGGGACAGCAATTCCAATCGATCCGGTCTTTTCCAACAGGCGATTCGGAGGAATATACGACATCCGCGGCGACGCTTCCGTCTGTCCATACATAACATAAAACTGTTTTCCATGTTCTTTCGCATACTCACCAAATAGCTTCACTAATCGCTCATCCAGTCGACCGCCTGCCTGCGTAAACATCTGCAAATGTGGCAAATCCATTTTCAAAAAACCGATTCGCTGTAGCATTTGGTAGGTGAAAGGTACACCTACAAACGAAGTCGCCCGTTGTTCGTTTAAGAACGACCAAAACGACTTTGCCATGACACTTTCATCCGTCAATAAAATCGTTGCGCCTGCCGCTAAATGACTATTAACAATGGATAGACCATACGAGTATGACAACGGTAAATTCGCGACACCACGTTGTTGTTCATCGAGTTGCAAATAGTCAACAATCGATTCAGCATTTGATTGAAGATTCGCATACGATAATCGAACAAATTTCTGACTACCTGTCGTTCCAGATGTGCTAAGTAAAACTGCCAACTTAGGGTGAATGGTGACGTCTATCGCACTACATCTGCTCCAAATAGACGACTCCACTTGTTCATAGCCTACTAGCATTCGTTCCCCAACAATCCACTTCGGTTGATATCGTTGAATGATTCCCGCAAGCAAATCGTCAGCTAAATCCGAGCTTACTAACATCACTGCATGTCCCGTACGAAGCGCTGCTAAATAAGCGACTAGTACTCCATACGTATGCTCGCAAAGAAGCACTACAAGCTCTTTTTGTTTTGACTGCCACCCCATGGACAGTTCTTCTATATCGTTATTCAATTCCTCATATGTATACGTTCGTCCCGGTGTCACAACAGCAGGGCGATTGCCTAAATTCCATTTTTCATAAAACATGATTCTCACACCTTTCCTATCTCTTACTATATCAAAAAAGACATGGTTATATCACCATGCCTCCATCGACGCCAATCACTTGCCCCGTTACATAAGAAGAACGATTGGACAACAAGAAATGAATCACATCTGCGACTTCATCCGCTCGACCAAAACGGTTCATTTTAATCGCTTCAAGTAACTGCTCTTTTTTCTCACCTTCATAGTGAACTGTCAAATCCGTCTCAATAAAACCTGGAGCAACAGCGTTCACACGAATACCTGCACTTGCCCACTCTTTCGCAGCAGACAACGTCGCACCAACAATTGCCGCCTTACTTGCAGAATATGCTACACTGCCTTCACTTCCTCGAGTGCCAATGATTGAGCTAAGATTGACAATCGATCCAGCACGTTCTTTCATCATCAAACGAGACGCAAACTGCATATGTTGAAGCACAGCAATGACATTGACATCGATCATCTGTTGAACGTCATCTGTCTTGGTCATTGCAAGCAGTCCTTCTGTCATAATGCCTGCGTTATTCACAAGTCCGTTCAAACGGCCAAAAGTCTTTTTGATTTGAAGAAGAGCTTGTTTCATTGCTTCACCATCACGCACGTCATAAATAACCGACAAAGGCTCAAGACCACCTGTGGATAAAATTTGTTCAGCTGTGCCAACAAGATTTTCCTCCGAACGCCCATGAATGACAACTTGAGCCCCCGCCTTAGCTAGACAAATAGCAGTAGCCTGTCCAATTCCACGGGATGCTCCCGTCACCAATACAACCTGTCCATCCAATCGCATCACAAATTCTCCTCAGTCAAATGAAATCTCATACTTCGCTAAAATCTCTTTCGCTTTCGCAAATGAGCTCATATCAAGCACATCATCCGTATCTAGCATAATATCAAACTGATCATCAATTTCAGCTACAAGCGCCATATGTGCAATGGAATCCCATTCGGCAATTGAATTATAGGCTAATTCATCTACGACAAGAGATTCGTCAATTCCTAGTGCTTCTATGAATACGGATTTTAATTTATTTATGTTCATTTTTATGACTCCATTCCTGATAGATAGTTATTTTATATTTAATAGTTTTTTTGATTTTCGGATTAAGAATACCTCAACAAATTCTTCCTTAACTCACGCTTTGTAAATCGATAGGATGCATTTGGATTAACCATCTGTCGCAAATTATCTGTTGCGTCCATATAACCTGGATAGTGATGGATTGCTTTTTCAAAACATTCCTTTGCTTTCTTGAAGTCACCATCCATTGCATAGAGAACTCCAATATTGTTCATCGCAGCCCCATGCATATCATTTTCCAGAAGTAGCTCTTCTAATATCGGTTTTGCTACATCAAACTGCTCTTTTTCTATATAATACAACGCTGATAAAAACAGCTTTGACACTTTAAATTCATCACTTTGAATCTCATTTAAATATAAAAATCCTTCGTCAAAACGACTAAATTGATAAAGAAGCGTTATAAAATCAACTGTGTTTTTCTCTTTAGAAAAGCTCCGGCGATAAATAGCGTCACGTACTTCTTTGATTGAATACACATCCAAAATCGCTTTACCAGCCTGTGATGCTTTCTTTAAATCAGATGTAATGCTCATCTCGTGGCGCCTGAAGTAAACATATGGTTCATCAACATAAACAAATGTGCCCTCACGTGATAGCCGTAAAATAAACTCAGCGTCTTCAGATACAACAAAATCCGTCTTATAACCACCAATTTTAAGCGCCGATTCACGATGTAAAAGTAAGCCTGACGGTGTAATAATATAGTTACGCACTAAAAGGGATCCAAATGTTTCATCAAAGGACAATTGCTGGCCACGGTATTCACTATTTTCAAGGATATTTCCACTTGCATCTGTTTGCACATATGCTGGATGCACTGCCACAGGGCTCGGCTGCACATCTGTAAATTGTTGAAGCTTTTCAACCTGTAGCTTAACTAAATCATGATGAATTGTATCATCTGAATCCATCATTAATACCCATTCATTACGAGCTTCCTTTAGGCCACGATTCCGTGCAGCTGAGCCACCTTGATTGTAAGATTGTCGAATGAGTCGAACTAGAGGATACTTTTTGCTATATGCCTCAACAATTTCTGCAGAACAATCAGGTCCGCAATCATCTACAACTAAAATTTCATCAAGGGGGTAGGTTTGATGAACTAGACTGTCCAATGTTGCTTCTATATACTTTTCAGCATTATAAAGAGGAATGATTGATGATATTTTCAAAGACCTCACTCCTGAATTAATTTTTTTGCTAGTTTTAAGGCTGCTGCAACAACCCCGTCCATATCGTAATACCGGTACTCCGCTAAACGCCCGACTAAATGCACGCACTCCAATTGCTCAGCTAACTTTCTGTACTGCTTAAGCTTCTCTTTGTTTTCATCCGCAATAATCGGATAATAAGGCGTGTTTTCTCCTCGGACATACGCCTCTGGATACTCACGTGCCACGACTGTTTTTGGATGCTTTTGCCCTGTTAAATGCTTAAACTCTGTTTTACGCGTAAAGTCATAACCATTCGGAGTGTTTAACTGACCGACTGATTGAACATATTCCTGATCATACGTATCATACTCAAACCGCAAAGAACGGTATGGTAACTCCCCATACTTATAATCAAACAATTCATCTATTTTACCTGTGTAAATCACATCACCTGTAAATGGTTGTCCAAACAACTCAATCTTCCCAGCCTCAATGGTCATCACATCTCGATAATTCGTATTCAACAGAACACTAATATTCGGATGATTAATCATTTTTTGAAACATCGCCGTATAGCCGCGTAATGGCAACCCTTGATAACGGTCTTGGAAATAACGATCATCTCTTGATATATAAACAGGCACACGTCCAGTCACCGTCGGATCCAGTTCTTCCGGACCAATCCCCCACTGTTTGAGCGTATAATGTAAAAACACTTTTTCGTACACATAATCCGCCAAAAATTTCAAATCCTCGTCCTCTTGCTCACGAAGCTTTAAAATCGGTACCTTTACATTATAGCCAAGTAAATCTACTAACTTCGTCTGCAAACGCTGTGCAAGCCCTTTCGGAAACACTTGATCCATCGTGTTTAAATTAAATGGCAGCGGCACTTCTTGTCCATCAATCATCGCCTTCACACGATGCTCATAATGATGCCATTCCGTAAATTGCGAAAGATAGTCCCAGATTACTTTAGAGCGTGTATGGAAAATGTGGGGGCCGTATTCATGGATTAGGATACCTTCATCCGTGAAACGGTCATATGTATTCCCACCGATATGTTGACGTTGCTCGATGACAAGAACTTTTTGATTTTTTTGTGTTGCGAGGCGTTCTGCTAGGACTAGTCCTGCATAGCCGGCACCGATAACAACTGTATTAAATTTCATACCACTTCACCGCCATATGGATTAATAAAGTCTTCACCTTCTATTAGGTCAAAGTTTCTAAGTTCCCTCGTAATAGCGTCAATAGCATGAAACGGGGAAATAATATATTTGGCATTTGGCGATTTAAATGGCATATGAACTGGTAAATGCATTATCATTTCACCATTGCGTACTGGATTACTGTCAATAAAACCTCGAGTCTTAATATTGTATTTTTTAAGCAGGTGATAGATACTTTGGCCTGCTTCCCCAGCACCCCAAATCCATAAATCAATCCCTGATTTTCTTACATCCTCACAAAATGTCAATAACTTAGTATTATCTAGATTTAAATAAAAATAAGTATTTTCCAAATAACTCTCTCTAGAATATTGTATTTCGGGATATCCATTTTTTTTAGAAACATCGTTAAAATACGTATAGATTTGGCTTAAATACGTATTATGTCCCTCATACGTACCACGTGCGTTTGAGTCATTAATACCGTGAATTCGGTAATAGGTTAACGGCTCCATTACCGTTTTTATACGACCTTGAAATACACTTAAAGTCATTAATCTTGCATCTGGCCAAACATAGGTTAAATTATCTTCTTTTAAGGGCAACACTTTCTCAAGGAAACCTCTTTTAAAAGATAATCCACTTGTTGCAACAAATAAATGAAAAAAATTACTCTCTTTAAATATATATGATTTAATATCCTCTACTTGTTTGATTACAGGACGAATCTTATTCATAATCTCGTCTTGTCCATTTATTTCATTTAATAAGTTTTGAACTGTTGTAATCGTGTTATCTGCTGCAAACGTCGTAACAATCTTTTCTATTTTATCTTCATGGAACGCATCATCACTATCTAATAAACAAATAATATCTCCCTTTGATTTTAAAAATGCCTGGTAAATTGCATTTGCTTGGTTTTGGTTCGCAGAATGACCGTAATTCGGATTGGATATAACTTGAACCTTATCGCCAAACTCTGTAAGAACGTCTAATGACCCATCTCCTGATCCATCATCATATACAATGATCTCGATATTTTTGTAAGTTTGGCTTAACAGAGAGTTAATACAAAACTGTAGATATTTAGAGTAATTATAGTTATTTATTAATATTGAAACATTCACTCGTGTCACATCCATTTAATAGATAATAGAGAGTATTATTTTTCAAACAAACTTTTTTCAGGTAAAATACTTTGAAAAGACTTTTCTACTCTTGTTATATATTTATTTAAATTCTCTACTTCATCATTATCATTTATCACGATAATTTGCCTTTCTTGGTTCTCAATAAACAGAAGAATATTATCAAGATCATTCACAATTCCTGGGAAGGAGTAGCCTAATTTCCGGTGCAATGAAGGTTCAAAGTCTCCGCTCATGACCTGCCAAAACCTGATTAAATATTGATGAATTAATTTAACTGTCCTAAATTTCTCCATACATGCGTTATCAAGTAAGTCATATTCCTTATTCCAAACATCTTGAAAAGTACTCTTTTTAAAACTTTGTGGTAAATGGTGATTGTATAATCCAGGAAACAAACTGCGTTTTATAAAGTATTCATTATGATATAGTTGGTCTTCATAAATATCATTCAGAAATTTATCTTTATTTCGCTTTACCGAATCCAGAAAATCGAAATTTTTATTTATAATACCCGTCATATACAAGATTTGTAGACCATAATTTGTTGCAGGATTCTCAAAAAAAACATTTCCAAATACCCCTTCATCACAGGGTAAACCATCTTTAAAAAAATCTGTTTTCTTTAATGAGTCAATAATATAAAAATCATCATTAAAATAAACAAAATGATCTGACAGGCCTTTAATCTTATGTAAATTCAATTCAATTGTTCCGCTATTGAAAGTAGGTAAATATTTCAAATCAATGAAATCCTCGTGCTTCACAATATTTAATTTAGGATGATTTACACTTAACCATTCCGGCACATGACCGTATGTGATAAAATGTATTTTATTTACCCAAGGGGCAAAATTTTCAACACCTCTAAACCAATATTTTAATAATCCCCAGTCTCTAAATCTAATATCTCCCGTCAAGTCATTGGCCTTTAGTATTGGAGTTGGATCATACTGCTGTTTCTCTTTCAACCATTTCTCATCTTGGCTGTCTACCCAAGCAATGACGAAATCTACTTCTTGCATAAACGATTCTCCCTCTAATCATATATCAAAACTAATTATCTGCTTTTGTATACCTAGCTTTTCCAATAACAAAATTACTTCATACTTAAAACTAGTAGCAATCACTATAGTGTCGATATCATTCATTTGCTTTGTATTCATAATTTCGTGAATGCCATATATCCTCTTCCCAAAGAAACTTTCTTTTTGATGATCCTGATATGTCTGAAGAAAGCATACTATTTCGTACTGATTTTCCGAAAGATATTTTGCAACAACTTTACCAAAGAACCCCATTCCATACACTGCAATTTTATTATGAACTGATAACAAATACTCTACATCCTTCATACCATTATAGATAGCTTTTTCATATGTTGGAATTGGAGGTTGGTTTATTAATTTTAGCTTCTCATTAAAAAATGCAATGTATTCTTCATATAAGCTTTTATATTTCTCGATATTATTAAACCAATTATTATCGGAATGAATTCGATAAAACCCTAAGCACTGATTTAATGTGCATATATTTGCTCCATTATAAACAGCAACTAAGTTAATATATGTATCCGCGCAAATCCTTGTTAAATGTTCAGGAATAGGGAAAATAGAATCGAGTACTGATTTTTTATACGATAGACCAGATGTAGGAGCGAAAGATATCGCTGTTCTATATCTCTTTAATCGTTCTGATAAGTTATTTTTTGTTTGTTTGAGAAGACACGTTTTTAATGATGTTTCTAGACTATGTTCAACCACGTCAAACTCTTTATGGTATAAGACAATCTCCTCGAGCTTGTTTGGAAACCAATAATCATCAGCATCGAGAAAGGTGACAATATCAAAATCCTCACTAAGATTATAGGCAACATTAAATGCGGATCCTTGACCACCATTTTCTTTGTATATAGCCGTTATTTTATTTGTATGTTCCGAGGCATACATATCAATAACAGCTCGAGAATCGTCTGTTGAACCGTCATCAACAATGACCAATTGAAAGTTAGGGTATGTTTGGTTAAGCACAGATTCTATTGCTTCTCCAATATACTGACCATAATTAAAGTTAGTAATGGCGACGAATATTTTCATTTATTAAAACATCACCCTTCTATAAAAGTAGATATATCAACTTTTAATTTCATTCATTAATTCTCAATCTTTCATTTTATATATCTAGAGTAATAATACGACTCTCTTCAAAGTCATACATAGAAAGAGTTCTTAATATTTGTATCTTAAAGCTACTAGCAATAATAATAAAGTCAAAGTCTTTTTGATATTTTTGAATTTCTGAAACCGGGAGTATTGTAATATTATTAATTTTTGTCGAACCATCATCTACAAAAGAATCAATAAAATAAATTACTTCCTTTTTCTCTTTTTTCATTTTGTCATATAAAATACGGCTTAAACTTCCTGTTCCATATAAAACATATTTAACTTTACTTTCCAACTTCAGTTCACTGATAATTTTATTTATGCGTTCTTGCCCGAAAATAATTGGATTTGCTCCTTTTTCTTTCAGATTTTCATTGATCAAACTAATAATTTTAGAAAAAGTATTTTTATCTGCATTTTCATTATCATACCAGTGATTTTCCCCGTGAATTCTATAAAATGACAAAGCTTCCCTTAAAGTTTTTATCTGAGGATTATAGTACAAAGCTGAATAAACTAAAAATGTTTCAGAACATATTTCTATTCCTTTCTCAGGGATTGGAAATATATTGTCTAATATGTCTTTTTTAAATGACAAGGCAGATGTTTCCGCGAATCTAAGGAACCTACCTTTTTCAAACATCTGATATGCTGCTTGTTTTTTATCTGGAACCCATCGACAATGCTCCCCTGTATTAAGCATCCCATGTTCTACTATGTCTGCTTTATTATGAGCATCTACAATTTTCTCGACTTTAGTTTCAAACCAATAATCATCGCTATCTAAAAAGCAGATGATTTCACCCTTAGCTAATTTAAAGCCACTGTTGAATGCCGATGCTTGTCCACCATTTTCTTTAAAAACGGCAATAATTTTATCAGGGAATTTTTCCGCGTACTTACTAATAATCTCACCCGAGTTATCTGTAGAACCGTCGTCTACAATGATTAACTCAATATTTTGGTAAGTTTGATTTAATACTGATTCAATAGCTTCTCCTATAAAACGACCGTAGTTATAATTATTAATGAGTGCTGAAACTAATAATGAAATTTTAATCACATCCCTATATCAAAGTTTTTATAGAAAATAATAGTTCTATTTTATTCTTTCACTTTTCCATCCTATATAGGATGGAGAACCTTTTAAAAAGAAGAGCAAAAATATCAAAGTACATATAAGTTTTTCTCAAAAAACCATGTACACTTACTGTTTACTAAAACGGATTAGCACCTAACGACTTTCTCAAAAAAGATGCAAATGATTCTATATCAGAGAAGAAATCTATATCTTTGTTCAATCCCAAAAGTGCTAATTGTTCTCCTATTTCTTGATGAAATTGACTAGATATTACAATGAAATCAGTATTTCTATTAATTAATTCAATGTCTGGTTTTTTAACTAATATATCATTAAAATATGTATCCCATTTACTTTTTTGGTTATCAAAAAAGTATTTAATCGTTATATTTCTTTTTGAAAATATTTCAAAGTCTTTTTTTGAAGCCTCACCAGTTCCAAATAGAATTATATTTTTATTTTCTAAAAATTTCTTTTCTGGATAAATAGTAAATTTCTTTTTTAATAATTTCAAAGTCTCATGATACTCTTCTTTGAATGGGTAACTATCCATCAAGTGCCAAGGTTTACTACCCGCTGTATAATGTATAATCGAAGGGTTTAAGAGGGCCTCTTCAAGTTCTCCCTCCTCTAAAAATTGCAATAAAACATCTCTTTTCGAGAAAATATTTCTAGTTACATTCCATTTTTGCGGAACTCGAAGCCATTCTCCATTTAATAAGCAATTCATTACATCTTGATCAGCGTATAACATTTTCTCATTATTTTTAGCTGCATAGTCTAAGCATATATTTGAAAAGTTGTATCTTCTCCATTTTTCTAAATTTATTAACATTACACCTGCGTTAAAATATTTTTCTGGTGAGTCCATGTCATCTAAATGATCAGTCACATGATTATACAAATCTAAAGTAGCCCCAATATAATAATCCTTTATATCTATATTATATAACTCAGAAATATCACTTTTCACTACAATATCAGCATCAATATAGATCACTTTATCTATACTGACTGGTAAAATTTGAGGTAAAACTAATCTACAATATGTTTCATGAGCTAAATAGTCTATTTTCAGCGAGAAATTAATTATCTTATTAAAATCAATTTCATAAAATTTGAATTCCAAATTTCTATGTTCTTTAAATTCTTTAATGATATCTTCAATATCTTGATTTTCTAAACTTCTATGAACTATATGAAAAGTAATTTTTTCAGCGTCTGTAGTTATGGCTAGAGATTTTGCCATAACTAAAAAATGTTGTAGGTAACTTTTACTAAAACTACATGCTAGATGCATTTTACACCTCTTTATTTTCAATTATAAAATCCTTAATTTTATACAAATTATCTATATGAAAACCCATTTTTATCAAATCTTCAATTACTTCTTCTCCAACTTCATTATTTAGTATCGTAATTATCACAATACTTGTCTTATGCCTACTTACTAGCTCTTCTTTATTTCCGATTTCATAACTATCAAATAGCTTACCAGTTAAATTATTATCAATAATTCCATTAACTGTTATATCATTTACAACAAAAAATTTATAAGTACTATATCCTAAAGTTCCAAACCCATAGATATACACTTCACTATTGGTATTATTACTTAAAATTTTTTTTATATTTAAATTGAATTTAAAAAAATTAGTGATATATTTATTTATAGGATGTTCGTTTAATAATTCGAATGTTTCTAGAATAAGGTCTTGTTGAATATCAGTTAATGCCTTTAATTTTTCAGTTATAAAACGGGTCAGTATATTCTGGTTATAAATTTCTAATTTTTCATTTTGAACAAGTAATCTATATGCCCAATTAACAATTTGGAGTATAGATTCACTATCATTAAGTTTTCTTCTATCATGAAGAATCCAATGATATTCTAGTTCTTTTTCTGTAGGAAATATTTCTAATTTAGAGAGGGCAATTAATCTTGCTCTATTAAGGTAAGGCTTGTTTTTGTTATTATCAAAACTTAAACTGCCCTTTCTTTTTCTATATTTAATCAAACACTCCGGAATATTATGGTAGTTAACTTTTGGAATTAATCTAACAAACAAATTATAGTCCTCAGTTAAGCTTATTCTTTCATCATATGTGATGTCATGTTCCAAAAAAACTTTTCGCCTAATTATTAATGTCGGATGTATTACATTAGGATAAAAAAGCTGCCCCACTAAAATTTCATTGTGTGTACTCGGGTAACTCCACAAATCAATTTCTCCTGAGTCGTATAATCGATCTGCCCATGAACCACAGATATCAATATTTTTATTTCCCTCCATAAATTGTATCTGCGTCTCGAAACGATTTGGATAATTTATATCATCACTGTCAGCCCTAAATATATATTCTCCCCTTGCTATTTCTATAGCCCTATTTGAACTATATGATGTCCCCATATTCTTTAAATTATTAATTATAATTATACGTGGATCATCAAAACTATTGATAATATCTATAGTTTTATCTGTAGATCCATCGTTGACAATAATAAATTCAAAATCTATAAAAGTTTGATTTAAGACTGATTGAATGGATTCAATTAAATATTCACTATCATTATATGTTGTCATAACCACACTAGCTTTAGGAATATTAAACATGGTTTACTTACCTCCCACTTCTATAATGTTCCTCTATAAATTTATAAGGATCTAGAAACAATTCTACATTATCTTTAATTTCATTATCGTCCCAATACCACCATTTAATTTCTTCTAATGCTTCGATTATTTTTGTGTCGAATCTAAATTTAATTACTTTTGCAGGCACCCCACCTACAATAGAAAATGGTGGAACATCTTTTGTTACTACAGCCCCTGCTCCAATAACAGCCCCATTTCCAATTTCCACACCTGGTAATATAATTGCATTTGCCCCAATCCATACATCATGCCCAATCTTGATTTTTTTTTTATAAAAGCTTTTTTGGACAGCTGTTCTTACTTCTTGATTATTTAATATTCCATCAAATTCTTCTCGATATAAAAAAGAATGTGTTGAAACCAAATCTATTGGGTGATTAAATGCTCCAATTGCAGCCGTACCATTGATAGAGGTGAAATTCCCTATACTCTCAATAGCACTAAAATCACTTGACACTTTTCGAACTAAGCCGTAAGAATACCTTCCCATATCAACATTAGAGGTTTCTTCTTCTATTTGATCGAATAAAAAGAGTACTTTATCCATATCATATTTGTTGACTAGAAGCAGATTCTTAATTTCATTAACATAACTTGAAGCAATAACTAATAAGTCTACTTCACGTTTAAAAAAATCTAACGGAGACAGAACCTTAAAATTCAAATAATACTCCTTTTCCGAATAACTATCGACGAAACAAACTATTCTCTCTTTAATAATAGAGATTGCATTTACTGCCTTAAATCCGCCTGTGCCTGTTCCCCAAATTGCTATTGTTTGTGCCTCTAATGATTGTTGAATTAACTTAGTAAAATTCATGAATTATTTCACTCTTTCACTATATTGTTTAAAAGTTTGTAGGAGCAAATCTTTATCAGACAAAATAACTTTATCTATTTTTTCTAGAGGCCAGTCAATCGCTAAGTCTGGATCATCCCATATAATTCCTGTATCATATTTCCCATAAAAATCTTCTGCACATTTATAAGCCACAATAGAAGGCTTTAAAACTAGATATCCATGTCCAAACCCTTCAGGAATATATAATGAATGATGGTTTTCATCATTTAAATAAAACCCACGCCATTGACCATATGTTGTAGATTCTTTTCTCAAATCAATAATAACATCATAAACTTCGCCAGCGATGCATCGAACTAATTTAGCTTGTTGCTTCACTTCTTGAAAATGGATTGCACGAATAACCCCTACTTCAGATGTTGTATAAAATACTTCTTTTAAATCGTGCTCTATTCCTTGTTCTTTAAAATAATTCCTAGAATAGTCTTTTATAAAATTCCCTCTCTTATCTATAGCGATAAACGGTTTGAATAAATATGCCCCTTCTAATTCTAATTTCTCAATCGAAAAATGTTCAATCATTATTATTCTCCTCGTATAACCAATCTCTAGTAAGTTTCACTCCATCTTCAAATGAGATAGTAGGTTTAAACCCTGTATGTTCTTTTAATAAGTCTGTACTAAATTGCTCTAAAGATAGTTCAATTCCTGTAAAAGGAATATCCCCAAAGATGAAGTTCTGATTCGGTGCTAAAGACTCTTTCATCTTGTATATAAACTCTTTTAACGGCTTTGCTTTACCACTACCAATCGTATATTCATAATTAGCTTGTCCATTTAAGCCTAATAAATAAAATGCTTTTGCGACATCTGTTACATAGATAAAATCATAGTTTTGCGTAGCAGCAGTAAACTGTAAAGCCTCCCGATTAATAATTTTACGTATGGTAGTATTAATAAATCTTGGAGACAACTCTCCTGCACCATATGCGTTTGTGATATTTCCCCAAATCATGTTAATACCCAAATCTGAAGCTACAGCTTTACTAATAGCATGTGCTGCAACTTTTCCAGTACCATATATATAGGGTAAACCTATATTGTTCCCTTGCGTATAAACAGCTGCTAGCATTTCTTTTTCCATAATACTTCCTGCGCAGACAAATCGCTCACATCCAAGTTCACTTGCTACTTTAATACAATCAGCTGTCCAAATTGCATTTTGGAGCTGTAAGGAAGGATTCATACGAGCTTCACCTGCAGAACCCTCCCAAGCGAAATGATAAAAAACATCAGCCGTATCTATTAATTTAGTTAAAGTAGAAATTGTATTAAGCTCACAATATATGACTGTTAAATTATCTATACCTATTAGACTATCTATATTTGAATCTTCATTTCTAACTAGAGCAATCACTTCAACTTGATTTTGACGTAATTCTTTTACAACATGACTACCTACAAATCCATTAGCACCTGTTACAATGGCTTTTTTCATTTATCTCACCAGCTTTTGTTGAATTTGCTGAATCTGTTCAACACACATTTTATAGTTATCTTTATTATAATAATTTTTATACCATTCAGCTGTTAATGCCACTGTCTGTTCAAAATTGAATGTATTTTTCCAGCCAAGTACCTCAATTGCTTTTGCGCAATCTAATTTTAATATCGTTGTTTCATGTAATTTATTATTCAAATCTAGTTCAATTAAAAGATCTTGTTCATAGTACTTTTCCATTGCTTTAACTAAACTTTCGACATTTTGAGTTGCATCTGATGATGGTCCAAAATTCCAAGCTCCTGTCCATCTCACACCTTCTAAAAATAACTTTTCTGCCAGCATTAAATATCCTGATAATGGCTCTAGCACATGTTGCCAGGGGCGTATCGAATAGGGACTTCTAATAAACATCTTTTCATTCTTTTCAATAGATTTCATGATGTCGGGTATAATACGATCTTTCGCCCAATCTCCTCCACCAATGACATTGCCAGCACGTGCGGTCGCAATGGCAACACCATGTTTTTCATATTTTCTCGGTTCAAAGAATGAATTTATGTAGGATGAAGTGACCATTTCAGAACAAGCTTTACTATTAGAATAGGGATCATATCCCCCTAATCTATCCGTTTCACGGTATCCCCAAACCCATTCCTTATTTTCATATACTTTATCAGTTGTCACATTTACAATGGCTCTTACTGATGAACAGTGACGTGCACTTTCTAATACATTTACTGTACCCATTACATTGATAGCATATGTTTCAACAGGATTTTCGTAAGAATCACGCACTAATGGTTGTGCTGCCATATGAATAATAATATCTGGTTGGATTTCAGTCATTGTCCTTTTAAGATGCTCTAGATCTCTAATATCACCAATAACAGACTTCATGAAGCTGTCTACATTCGCTAATTCAAATAAAGAGGGCTTCGTATGCGGTTCTAATGCATATCCACACACCTTTGCCCCCAATTCATGTAGCCAAATAGATAGCCATGCGCCTTTAAAACCTGTATGGCCTGTTACTAATACTTTTTTATCTTTCCAAAAAGAAACGTTTATCATATCATCTACTCCCATGACTTCCATGGCGCTTTATTTGAATCCCATAATCCTTCTAATAAACGATGATCTCTTAATGTATCCATTGGCTGCCAGAATCCTGTATGTTTAAATGCTTGAAGCTGCCCGTCTTTAGCTAAATTCTCTAAGGGCTCTTGCTCAAACACAGTCTCATCCCCAAAAATATAGTCAATTACTTCCGGCTGCAATACGAAAAATCCTCCATTTATCCAACTTCCATCACCTTTTGGCTTTTCCTGAAATCCAAAAACTTCATTATTTACTCCTAAATCTAAAGCACCAAATCGACCACTAGGCTGTACAGATGTTACTGTTGCTAACTTATTACTTGCCTGATGAATTTCCACAAGCTCTTTAATATTAATATCGGACACACCGTCTCCATATGTAAACATAAATGGTTCATTTCCGATATATTCTTTCACCCGCTTTAAACGGCCGCCAGTCATCGTTTCAAGTCCTGTATTAACTAACGTAACCTTCCATGGTTCTGCATGTGCATGATGGATAATTTGTTTATTATTATCCCGAAAATCAAATGTTACATCAGATTCATGCAAGAAATAGTGTGCAAAGTATTCTTTAATTACATACCCTTTATAACCAAGACATATAATAAAATCGTTAAAGCCGTAATGCGAATAGATTTTCATGATATGCCAAAGAATTGGTTTTCCACCAACTTCGATCATTGGTTTTGGTTTTAGATGGGATTCTTCACTTATTCGTGTACCGAAACCACCTGCAAGAATTATAACTTTCATTCAATAACCCTCTTCAAGTTTATTTTATGTTAATATTTGGATATAAAAGAGTTCTCCAAGAGATTACCTCAACTCCAGAACCAACCATTGCTTTTAGCTTTTCAATGATTTCTGCTTGATGAGACCCTTCAACAGAAACAATAACCAAGCTATTTTTGATATTTATAATTTTTTGTTCATAATATATCTCTGTAGAATCTTGAGTTATATAATCCTGAGTTTCAAAAGCTAAAAATCCCCTTACGTTAAACCCTTTCCCTTGAAGACACATATTTAAAAATCTTCCCATTTTAGCAAGTCCAAAAATATAAATCTCTCGTTTAAAAAGAGTTTTGTCATCTAACTGATACATAATTATATCAATCAATTCCATGTAAATATTTTCTTTTTCATTATTCTCTTTATGCGGCACCGCAAAGAAAAAATCGCTACCACCTCTTGAGTGGCCTTCCAGTAATTCATATTTATGATTATTTTTATACATGACATAATTAAAACTAATTTGATCTCGCTTGCTATGGTTTAATACTTCCTTCCACCATTCCTCCATTAAAAATTGTATTTTTGGATCATTATTGTTTCTAAAAATAATATTTGACTCAACCATGCCTAAATTCTCTGGAATCCCAAGTTCTCTATATTTCTCTAATTGTGGAAGTATTTTTTCTGATGTATCTTTCCCCCAATCAATACATCCCATGCCCTCTTTATATAAACAATTATTTCCCCATGGATGTTTAATCATTCCTAATTTAAAATCTAAGTTGATATATTTTAGAATATAACCTTCTAGATTTTTCAGTATTTGAATATTTCCATCAATAAATAATGTATATTCATATTCACATAAATATTGATGAGACATTATTTTTATTCTTCTAGCAAATCTAGTGGCATCTAAATTCATATAATTATCAACGTATTTAATTATCCAGTCATTCGAAGATAACTTTGGATTATTCGTAAAACAAATATAATCAATATTATTATTTTTTTCCGGTATCTTTTTTAAATAATCATAGTCATCAATAATTACTGTATAAACAGCTATTCTTTTCATATATTCTCCCCTCAAACTGACATTTTATTATCATTAACAAGTAAATCCCATAGGCATTTTAATGTTTAAAAATACGTTTCAGGTATACGTTGTTAATATAATAAGCATTTTTTGCATAACTACCATCAATGTAGCAGATAATATTACTTAATTATTATTATCAATTGCCTTGTTGATATTTCAGCGTAATTTCGATTTTATTATTTCCAAATACTCACTTGCCTTTTGATGCTTCCCTTTAGAAAAGGCAACACAATTCTCAAAATTCCCCAACGCCTGGGCATAGTCGGAAAGTTTTAAATTAATTTGTCCCAAATAAAAATTTGCCGAAATTAAAAAGTCATCTGTATAAGTGATATTAAAGTCATTATCTCCGTTGTAGAATTTAATATATTCATTTAATTTATCCAAAGCTTTAAAAAAATCTTCTTTCTGAAGTAATGCCCTACCTTCATAGTAAAGACTATCGAGTGTTTGTTCTCTTACATATCTACAGAGTTTAATTATTATTTCATATTGTTGCTCTGCATAAAACTTCCATAAAACTTTACCTAATATACTTTTACTTTGATTAAATAATGACATAATATTATCTGAATATACTTCGAAGTATTGTTCATTAATCACTCTATAAATAATCTTGTAGATATCATTTACGTCTAGAATTTCTTGGTTAGACAGAGCTTTTTCAAGTGCAATAATCGTAAATTTAATTTTATTTTTCTCATCTTTCAGCTCTTTATATGCATCCGAAACATACAGAGTTACTTTAAAAGAATCTAATTCATTATATTCATTTATTATTTTCTCGTAAGTTCCATCCATAAAATATATACTAAATAATGTTTCTTTTTTAGATAGAAAATTGCTGTAATCGGGAACTTCTGAATTACTAATAATACTTTTAATAGCTATATCAAATATTCCTTCATTTTCATTTGTTTTAATTTTATTAACTTTTAATTTTTTTAACTTTATTAGCGCTTTAATAGCTTGAATGATTTCAACGTTTGTTTCAGCCTCAGTTACCCAACCAGTTTCAATTTCTTTTTGAAAATAAAGTTTAGAACGTGGATGTAAAGTGATTGAAGGAATATTAAACTCTTTTGCCTCTAATACACATGTTGAAAACGGAGTTATATGAAGATCAATCTGCTTTAATAAAAATGGTAATGGTAATGAGCTTGCATATTCGGTTTCCACTTTACCTTGACTTATTAGTTTCTTTAATTGAAACTCGCATTCCTTACTTTCATCAATATATTTATGTAACATTTGATGATGATATCGAATATAAAAAACATAATTATCTGGAGAAGATTTTATTATTTCAAGTAATGCATTAGGAATATTGGCAGTCCATCCACCTAATGTATATTTGGGTTGTAATGTTACTAAAATATTTATTTTATTTCTATTAATATATTGAGATGCAATTTCACTGTATTTCTTAATAATATTTGATTTATTGTTTTTCCAAGTTTCTATCCAGGGGTTTCCTCCAACTATTACATCATGTCCACTTGTTTTTGAAGTCCAGTTTCTTATAGGTTCGGCATGATTTTCTGACCAAGTCCAAAAAAAGTTTGGTAATGTGTTATATCCATCTCCGGGAACAATACTCCAATTATGATAATAGGGACTCACTTGGTTTCCATGCTGTACATCAATTGTGGCAATTCCTAATTCACGAGCAGCAAAAATTAATGCATGACTAATAGATTGATAATAGTTTACAATTAGTACGTACTTAACCTTCTTTTTGTTTAAAATTTCCTTAAATATATCTATCCAATACAACATATCATTAACTATATATTTTACATTAATTAGTGTTAATGGCTCTTTAGAACCCTTAAAGTGAATCAATTTATTTCTTACCTCATCAAAATAAGGAAGCGATATAAAGTCGATATCTTTCCTAATTCGCAGTTTCATACTATTAATAAGTTGATTTTGTATTGAAAATGTATCTTGAATAACAGGTGCTTTATTGGCATTATGAAAGCTAAAGTCTAAATTAATTGCTTTATATCCCATCGCTGATATAGCTTCATAAAAAGGATCTGAAAGCCGATTATACCAGTATGACGATAAATTAACGCGGTACAAGGAATCTGAAAATAGTAAGAAGTCTGCCTCATCATTACTGTTTAATGATTCCGATAGAACAGGGATACTTTTATGATTCCTATTAAGTTGAATCGATTGTTCTTCCTTACTATCATTTTCAGAATTTATTAGTCTATAGGATTCCATAATTCTATAAACTGGCCAAATATCAATATTATTTATTTTCCATTCATTTACAGGATAGATAGATTCAATTTCAATAATTTTATTCATTATCTCATTTTCATGCATTAACTTACTCCCTCTATAAACATTGATGTATCAACGATTTATGTCGTTGTAAGGGTGTCAAAAAATATTTTTCATCACATTAATTAACCATACTTTGATGATATGTAAACCTTCAAACCGATGTAGGTGTACTACGTGGTCATCGATGGATAATGCTGATAATAACGATTGTGAAATATACGATACACTATGGATTTCTGCATTGCTTATGATGACGTCCCCTCCCATTTTTCTTGGCGTCTGATGCGCCTACATTCCTTCATCTGATCTAGGGCGGAGGCTGGCAAAAACGTTGGACAAGTGTGGTGGCAGTAGCTGGCACCGTCAGAAGAAATTCCTGTGAGAAAGCACCCCAAAAATGCACTATTCACGTCAATCAGAAAATTAAAGCCTAAATTGCACGCGTATTTATTATTTAATCCCTGATTACAGCCACACGATTTTACCACTTGTGACATCTTTTTTACCATGCAACACCAGCTAGTGTACCAGAGTACTGAGATGGTATGCCAGCTGGGGTGAGAGTGTTTTTTTACAGTATGACATCAATTATGGCATGGGCTGGCTTGTCCCCCGAAGGTTATCATGCCCGTAACTCGATGTAAAGTTGTGAGTTTGAGAATCGGCAGTCCTCCCTTACCATTGTACATCCCGTATTCATGGCCTCTCATGCAATGAGCGATTAATTAATGTGGTAAATGGTAAACTACTTGTCATTCACTGATACATTTGTTGTCATTCGGCGGTAATAAACACGGCAAGTGCAGTACATTCCTGTGACTGTAATCAATCTCTACCAATACATAAATAAAAACAAAAAAGAGACCCTCTTGTACAATGTAAGTTACCACACCAACATTGTATAAATTTAGTTAATCAACACGCGCATTATATTACTTTCTAATTCTTTGATTCTTCTCGTTTTATTATTAAATGCTTTTTCACAAATTCTTCAGGTGAATAGAATAAATCTAGATTCGATTTAATTTTTTCATCAGTCCAATTCCACCATTTAATCTCTTGCATTGCCTCGATTATATCTTGTTTGAAACGATAACGAATAATTTTTGCGGGTACACCGCCTACAATTGCAAATGGGGGTACGTCTTTCGTGACAACTGCACCCGCGCCTACAATAGCTCCGTTCCCAATACTGACTCCTGGTAAAATGACAGCATGGGCACCTATCCATACATCATTACCTATAATTACTTTATTGTCCATTCTATACTCAGTGTTATCACTTTCTATAAAACCTCTATTTGCATTATACAAGAAAGGATGCGTACTCACGAACTTAATAGGATGATTCTTTGAACCTATCGATGCGGTGTAATTAATTGAACAAAATGCACCTATTTCTTCTATTTGATCTGGATATGTGGCAGTAGACGGATTTATTCCATAAGTGTATTTACCTATTCTTATATCTGCAGTTTTAGTTTTTTTATATGGAGAAAAGTATTGTAGACTTTCATTATTATTTATTTTTATTAACTGACTAATAATTTCTTCTGAATAAGAACTTGCAATAATAATTAAATCCAATTTGAAAAAATCTATTTCATAAGGTGAATATACATCCTTATCACAAAATTCCTGTTTAGATTTATTGTTATCGATAAAATAAAGTACCTTCCCCATTAATGGCATTATCTTCGAAACAACTTTAATAGCACCAGAGCCGGTACCAAAAATTGCGATTGACCCATTTTGTAATACCATATTAATTAATTTCGTTTCTTGCATGCGGTACTCACCTCACCATCTTTTATTAATGCAAGTTCACAAAGCCTGGACTTTTCAATAATAATTGTTTGCCCTTTTTATATGCTTGAGTTTTATATTAATATAGTCTTTTGTACAATTCACAAATTTCATCATAAGTATATTTTACTTTCCCAACGTTACCGCATTATATCAACACAATATTTATTTCTTGGATCAAGAAATTTCTCATCATAAATTCTCCCATTAATAGTCACTTTACAACCATGTTCTAATGCAAGCATAACTCCAGGTAATATATCCCACACATATGCCCCATCCGGATTGACAAATCTACGATAAGTTCCTCGAATTACATTGTATAAGTTATAAACTGCACATCCAACAATACGATACTCTCCAGGTTTATTCATACTATTAATTACTTCTTTAGTAATAGAAGACGACAAACCAGTTATACGTGATTTAATAGGGACTATCTTATCACCAGTCATCAACCTAATTTCCAATTCTGGCATTAGTAAAAAACTACCGAGAAATAATTCCCCTTTCCACAGTCCAAACGATACCCCCCACACTTTCATACCTGAACAAAAATTTTCTGTACCATCGATTGGATCTAGTAACACTATAAAGTTATCGGTTTTATTTATTGTAAAATCAAAAGATTCCTCCCCAATAAATACTACATCTTGAAGTTCCTTTTTAACGTAATTTCGAACTAGATCTTCAATAAATACATCTGATTTAGTAACAGGGGTGCCATCCGACTTAATTGAGATATCATACCGAGTTTCTTCAACTCTCTTTAGGTTGTTCATTATTAAATCACAAACTCCACTTAAGAAAATGCGAACTTCATCTTTTGTCATATTTTCCGCCTACTTATAATTCATTTTATTAGAACTTGGGTAAAACAATTCTTATTTCAAGTTATATACTGAATTAGTTATAAATTGAACTTTCATTCTTTTATTAATAACATTCAAATAGGTACATATTGCTTCATTTTTATTTACAAGTTCCTCAGTTTGGGCATTATTTATCATTTTAGCCGAAAAATAATTTGCTGATTTATTTAAGTGAAAACCATCAAAACCTGCTAGATATACACTATCTACTGATAAACGGTTCAAAAGGTTAAGCAACATTAAACCTGCATTATCTGAAATTATAGGAATATCAATAAGTAAATCGGAATAATTGACAACTAATGTGGGACACTCATCTAAATTAGTAATATTAGATGTTGTAACCAAGGATACGTTAGCTGATTTCCTATTAATATCATCAAACAATTTATCAAATCTTTTTATATTACTAACAAATACGGCTTCTATCTTGTACGACTCTGGAATAAAATTAACGCTGAATACAAAAGGTTTGTTAGTATTTATAAAGTCACTAATTTTTTCTTTTTGTAATTCAATTGATTTACCAGGAGCAATAATGAGTATTTTTTTATTCTCCATTAACTTTTTTATCACTTCTAGATTATCAGAATCACTCACAAAATGAACTTGGTGCTTAATGTAAAGATTTTCTATATAATTTTCATCATAGATATCTTTTTTTTCTTCGAGAATTTGTTTTAAAATTGTATTTATTGACTTTACTGAAATTGTTTGTTTATTCATTAGATAAGTGGAATAGTTTGGATGACAGTTATTTACTGCCGCTAGATAATACGGCATAGAGTAACCCCATCTAATATTAGAAAAAATATTACTTAAATACTCATCAAAAATCTCTAATAAAGGAACTATATTATATTTTTCCTTAATGTTTTCATTTATATAATGAGTTATTAATTCCGTGCATAAATTCCCAGCTCCTCGCCCCATGCCAAAAACTGATGAATCAATAATAATTTCCCTTTTTGTATGTATCGCCAGTAACTCCTGTGCATTTGAAAAAGACAATTGTAAGTTATTATGTGAATGAAATCCAAGGGATATTGACTCATCCAAGTTATTATCTAACAAATAAAACATTCTTAATAAGTCATTTTTGTACATAATTCCAAGAGTATCAACCAAATAAAAAGCGACTGGCTTTAAATTATTTACTTTTCGAATTAATTCTAAAAGACTTCCATCAGAATAGCTTGTTGTTCCAACCGGTTGAATAAAAATTTTATACCCTTTATCCATTAACTGTTTTCCGTATATCAAAGCTTCATCAATTTCATCTTCGTGAAAAGTTACACGAATACCATCAATTGATTTCCCATCATATTTAGCAATATTATTGATAGAAGGATATGGCTGCGCTATCATTCCAACATAGCTAACATTTTCATTCTTTGGTTCAATATATTTTTTTATTCTTTCCACACTGTCGAATAAAGTTTTATTTTCGTTGAAACTGACATCTGTAATAAAACCACATTCAATAATATCGATATTGGATTGGGATAGTTTGGTGATTATTTTTTTTATTGTTCTTTCACCGAAATTCCAATCGTTAATGTAGCCACCGTCACGGAGTGTACAATCTAAAATCTTAATTTTATTCATATAGATTCCCCCTTGCACGCTTACTTATTATCAGTCTAACCTCTTCTAAATCTTTCTTAGTATCCACTGAAAGGGAATTTGACTCAACCAAGGAATATTTAATTTTAATATCATTTTCCAAAAATCTTAAATGGTCAATATCCTCGATAGTTTCTAATTCACAAGACGGGGTGGAAACATAAAAATCCAATGCTTCTTTATTAAATCCCTCAACCCCAATGTATTTCTTATATCTAAAAGACAATGTTCCCTTTGGATATGGAATTGGACTCCTCGACATGTATAGGGCATCGCCATTACTGGAAGTTACCACCTTTATATTTGAAAAATCGACTGTTTCAGCTGGATTTTTCAAATATCTCATTAATCCAAAGACCTGTTTATCCTTATTCTTAGACTTTTGATTAACTAAACAGACCATTTTATCAATAACCTCGGGCTCAATAATTGGCTCATCCCCATTAATACAAACATAATAGTCAGCATGTAATATCTCTGAAACTTCTTGTACTCTATAGATATGATTTGGATGATTGTTTGAAGTAATTAGGTAATTAATATCTAACTCAATACATTTTTGAACAATCCTTTGGTCATCCGTTGCTACATATACTTCATTTAGTCCCTTTACTTTTTTCACCTGATTATATACCCACCAAATCATTGGCTTTCCACAAATATCTGCTAGAGGTTTACCAGGAAGTCTGGAAGAATTATATCTTGCAGGAATTACACCGATAATTTTCATTAAAATCCCTCCATTTTTTTAATTCTACCTCTTTTTTTATGACTTTCTATTGATTTTCCACTGTAACAAATGCAAGTAAAGAGTAACTATAAGTACACCTTAGTTTTTAAAATTGGATCTTTTAGGCATAAGCCAACCCTATATCATATTTTCCTCAAATGTAATTGTAAATACCCACTCCTATTCCTTACCAACTAATAAATAAAAGTAGGTCTGTAACCCCAGCTAGCATACACAGTACTTCTATCATTGAATGTAAAGTATTCCAATGCCAAGCCTCCCCTTCCTACTTGATAAAAGTGGTCTTCCTTCACTATTCTTTGTGGAGAGAATGCATGTCTAGTTTCTATCAACGGCCTTGTACTACACCATGATGACGCCATTTCCCAATTCCAAACAATTGATTCCAGTAAGTATTTATCCCAGTCATTATTAGTTGGCCATGCTCCCCGCATTTTCCCATCCCAAATTAGCAAACTATTACTTTCACTACCTTTAAAAGCTACTCCACCATCAAGTAAATGTAATTTAATAAATTTATTCCCTATTTGAATTTTTGGCGTATTTGAATGTAGCTCATTCCATGATATATAATTTTGCACATTCCGATCAGCAATCAATTTCTTCTCCCCGTCAACCTCATCCACCATAATAAAATAAAAATCCCCATCTGGTTCAGCAGATGCTTCTACCGGCAAGAACGCTCCGATTTCCTCACCTAATCCCGAAAACTCACCAACAGCATTGTACGTTGCTTCATAGTGACAGCGTATCCGTTTCCCGATTTCAAGTTCATCGACAGTTGTAACTTCATGAATATGATAAGCTCGGCGACTTTTATCGATTTCAATACCTTGGAATAGGAATTCCGGATTGTCAGATATCACCTCGACAGTAGCTGTGTGTAAACCTTCTTTCAAATTGGTAGTTTGAAATAGCTGTTGACGCAGAATTGGATCATATAGCTCCTCGTCCATATCGTCTTTGAAGGTGACACTAGTGAATTTATTGTCAATAATAACTCTTAGTTTTAAGAGTCCTCTTGAGTAGTTTGTTCCATATAAGGATAGTGATGTACCACTAAAACGGAATTTGAAAATTGCATTTTTAGCAGTTGTTCTAACACCTGATACTGAAATCTCAATTTTATCTTCTAATCGTTTTCTTTTATACCATTCATGTTTTTCTTCCTCAGTTAAATCAGCTGGGATTTGTTCTTTTTGTGGAAATTGCTTTTCCCATTCACCTTCATATTGAAACACTCCGCTCGTCGCAATCAGTTCTTTCTTGTCTAGTCCCTTTAAAAAAGCTGGGAGGACGACTGTCTGAATGATTGGCGCTACTTCCTTGTAGACTTCACGGCAGCTATGCAAGTACTGTGCGAACAGATTAACGATGCTTACCAGTTTTTCTTTTGTCGGATCCAGATCCCGCATAACTTCTACTTCATTTCCTAAACGTTCAAAGAGGTTTCGGGTAATTGGATAGATAATACTCTCATAGAGTGTGTTTGCTGTCAGTTTGCGCATCAATTCGTCTAATTTTTCCAGACGTTTGTGAATCTGATTTCCATTTAATCTGTCGATGGATTTCTCAATATCTGAAAAATGTTCAAATAAAGCTTCGTTCTGCTTAATATAAGTAGTTGTATCTTGTTGCAACCTTTTCAGTTCTTTTATAGTCTGCATCGATATTGGTAGTGACTGCCCTTGCTCATACCAACCTTTTGTTACAATTGATTCTGTCAGCTCTTGCTCCATCAGTTGAGTAAGGGGTCTATACGATGTGCCCTCTATCGCTGCTCCACCTCTCGTTGTGTTAACGACAGGAATTTGTGGATTTTGAACAATATATTTCTCCATAAGTACTCTCATATTATTGAAGCCTTTATTGGTTAAAATTTCATCGCCGTGGACATCAGGAACAGTAAATGAATATTTCAAATCATCCTTTTGCACACTGGCGTCTGAAAGCATTTTTAACTCTTTATCATATCTTGCGATTTCTTTTGAGTAGAACAAATCGTTCTTAAATGCAAAGTTTTGACCGACTAAAATGATTTTTTTCACTTGTAAATGATACAGTAGTTCCAGTGTTACAATCGCAATAGAATAGGCATCTTTGACGACTGGAAGGCCTGTTTCATGGAACGGTTGGGTAATTGTATCTTGTGATGTCACAAAATAAAATTTCGAACCTGGGTAATGCTCAATCGTTTCAAAACCCACACTCGTTCCATAAATCAGTGGAATCGTTTGAATCTCTTCGTCAATAATCGGTTGGAACACGGTGTAGTTATGCGCTTGTGGGTCATATGTAAACACTGCGTCGGGATGTATTCCCTGAGCAATAAGTGCTTTATTGGCTGAACCGACCGCAAAAATATAGGCTGTTCCTCGTTCTTTGATTTCTCGTAAATTATCCATTTCTTCGTTTAACGAAGGACCAGCCGCTGCAAGAATAACAGGTTTATCACGGAAAGTGTCTTTGTGTTGCAAAAGAAAATTCGGATTCTCAAATGTCGATGGTAGATTCATAAGTGAATTAATGGTCCATCTTTTTGAGAAAAAATGATTTGTATGCAATGTTATTTTCTTTTCTTCAACAATTTCTTTAAACTTCCCAATAAAACGTAGTATATCTTCTTTTAGGAAACCCTGATACGCTGGAAGAACAATTAATAAAACGTTTTGTGACAAATGATTCGAAAGGGTATATAGATGGCGCTCCATATCTTCCGATTCATTTTCCACAAAAGCATATTTCAACTTAGAAATCGGGAGTTTTGTATCTGTCATTACAGCAGTACATGCCTCAGAAACTTCCACAATTGGCTCATATGTTGATACAATTTTATCTGGATAACGCTCTATAAATGATTTCACATGATAGCCCAAACCAACACCGTAAAACAAGATGTGATTGAACTGATCAATTTGCCCTTCATATTTACTCAAAATTTGCTCTGCTTCTTTTACAGGATCGTATTTGCTATGAATAAACATTGGTTTTCCTTCATGCTCAACCTGGAGCACTGGTAATCCACTCTTACTGACGATTTTCTCAACTTTCCTGGAAACCATATACCCGCTTCCTTTCTCTTCCCACACCAATATACGTCCAGCCCAATTGTTGCAATTTATCTGCTTCTAAAGCGTTACGGCCGTCAAAAATAACTTTTCCTTTAACAAGCTTGCCGATTTCTGTCCAGTCAGCGTGTAAAAAGTCTTGCCACTCGGTTACGAGTAATACTGCGTCCGCTTTCGTCACACAATCATACAATGATGCGGCACTATATTCATTTGTGACAATCGGATCGAATACATGGATGATTGCACCATTTTTCTGTAGTTCATCTATGATTGTGACGGAAGGGGCTTCTCGCATATCGTCTGTATTCGGTTTGAATGCGAGTCCAAGTATAGCGATCTTTTTATTTGTGAGATTGCCATCAAAATGACGTAAGACTTTCTCAACAAATCTATGCCTCTGCGCTTTATTTGTCTTTATCGCCGATTCGACAATGCTTAACTGCATTGCTTGTTGCTTGGCAAGATGCACAACAGCTTCGGTATCTTTTGGAAAGCATGAGCCACCGTAGCCGATTCCCGCATTTAAAAACGCACGTCCAATCCGCTTGTCCATCCCCATTCCATCTGCAACAGCCGTGACATCCGCCCCTATTGCATCACAAAGATTAGCAATTTCATTCATATAGCTGATTTTAACTGCAAGGAACGCATTCGCAGCATATTTAATCATTTCTGCACTGCGACGATCCGTTCGAACAATCGGTATTTGCAATGGAGCAAATAGTGATTCAACAAGGTCACCTGCTTCACGCTGCTCGCTACCGATGACAATTCGATCACCATGAAATGCGTCTTCGATTGCATGACCTTCCCGTAAAAACTCCGGATTGGAAACGACATGGATCTTTACAGGATGTATCAGATTTTTAAGAATCTGTTGCTCCACATAATCATTCGTGCCCGGTGGGACTGTGCTTTTGATAACGACCGTTACATCATGATCAATCGTTTGGGCAATATCCTTTGCCGCTTGTTCAATATAAGATAAATTCGCTTGGCCATTTTCTCCTTGCGGTGTCCCGACAGCCATAAATACTAGTTCTACATTTTGAAAAGCTGTTGCATGATTTGTTGTAAACGATAGTTTTTGTTTTTCTAAATTATTTTTCAAAAGCTGTTCCAACCCAGGCTCATAAATAGTGGGTATACCCGTTTTAAGCAGTTCGATTTTCATTTCATCAATATCAATACAAGTGACATCATGACCAATTTCTGCAAGTAGCGTTCCAGTAACGAGCCCTACATATCCAGTTCCAATGACCGCTACCTTCACACCGTTTTCCTCGCTTTCTGTATTAACAATTCCATGTAGTTAAGAACATCCGCTCGCAATTCTTCCCGTTCAAGCGCGAAATCGATTGTCGCTTTTACAAAACCAACCTTACTGCCAATATCATGAACAGCACCTTTGACAGCACAAGCTAAAATTCTCTCTTTGTCCTTCAATAGCTCTATTGCATCTGTTAGTTGGATTTCTCCTCCTGCGCCTAGTGATGTGCGTTCAAGCGCCTCAAAAATCCCAGGTGTTAAAATATAGCGACCCATAATTGCCAATGTAGATGGTGCTTCTTCGACAGTTGGTTTTTCAACAAAACTTTTTACTTCAATCACACCTGTTGAATCTTGTGGAGTCACTGGATCGATTATCCCATAGTTTTTTACTTCTTCTTTTGGCACGTTTTGGACACCTATTACGGATATCTGATTTTCTTCGTATACATCCATCAACTGGGACAGTACAGGTTGCTCCGACTGTAAAACGATATCGCCAAGTAATACCGCAAACGGTTCATTCCCGATAAAACTTTTAGCACAGTAAATCGCATCGCCCAAGCCCTTGGGTTCTTTTTGACGGATATAGTGGATATTTGCTAGTGATGAAATATCTTGAATTTCCTGCAACATATCCCATTGCTCTTTTTCGGCCAAACTATTTTCAAGTTCATATGACTTATCAAAATGATCTTCTATGGATCGTTTACTGCGGCCGCTAATAATGATGATATCTTCGATGCCTGATGCCACTGCTTCTTCTACGATATATTGAATGGTCGGTTTATCCACAATTGGTAACATTTCTTTCGGTTGCGCTTTTGTGGCAGGGAGAAACCGAGTGCCTAGCCCAGCTGCCGGTATGACTGCTTTTGTTATTTTTTTCAACCTGCTCAACTCCTTTTATCGTTTTGTTTCAAAATAGGCTATTGTTTTTAGTAGTCCCTCATCTAACATTGTTGAGGGTGACCAATTTAGTAATTCTTTTGCCTGCTCGATAACTGGCTGACGTTGTTTCGGATCATCAGATGGCAATGGCTGAAATTGGAGTGTAGCTTTACTTTTAGTCTGACTTAGCACTTTCTCCGCGAGTTCAATCATCGTGAATTCATAAGGATTTCCGAGATTGATGGGTCCACGCACATTTTCAGGTGATGCCATCATTTTCAGGATTCCCTCGACCAGGTCATCCACGTAACAGAAGGAACGCGTTTGCATCCCATCGCCATACACTGTTAATGCAGTTTTTTCTAGCGCCTGCATAATAAAATTGCTCACAACACGACCATCTTTTGGATCCATTTTTGGCCCATATGTATTAAAAATACGAATCACTTTTATCTTCGTGTTATATTGCCTTGCATAATCGAAAAACAGCGTTTCCGCACCACGTTTTCCTTCATCATAACAACTTCTAATACCTATCGGATTGACATGCCCGAGATAACTTTCAGGCTGCGGATGAACAAGTGGGTCACCGTATACTTCAGATGTTGAAGCTTGTAAAATGGTAGCACCTGTTCTCTTTGCCAACTCCAGCATATTCAACGCACCTAGTACATTCGTTTTGAATGTGTGTATCGGATCTGTCTGGTAATGTACGGGACTTGCTGCACAAGCCAGATTATAAATTTCATCAATATCGCCAATTTCCGGTAATGGTTGGATAATATCATGCTCGATAAATTCGAAATTCACGTTGTTTTCATGTTGCTGAATATTTTCAAGCGAGCCAGTCTGTAAATTATCGATACAAACAACATAATGACCCATACTTAGTAATCGATCAATTAAATGTGAACCTATAAATCCTGCACCGCCAGTTACAATAATTCTTTTCATTTTTTTCCTCCATTCATTTTCTGATGCCAAACCCATGCAGTAGAGATGATATCAGTGAGTGTTCCGTACATAGGATTCCAACCAAGTACACGCTGCGCTTTTTCCGCTGAGCCGATTAGTACAGCTGGATCGCCATCCCTCCGTCCAACTACATTCACTGAAACTGAATGTCCTGTCACTTGTTCCACTGTCTGAATCACATCGAAAACAGAATAACCACTACCATTGCCTAGATTGAACACGTCATTTTTTTTCTCTGCACGCATATAGTCCACCGCTTTTTGGTGTGCTTGTGCTAAATCTACGACATGAATATAATCACGAATACAAGTACCGTCTTTCGTATCATAGTCATCGCCGAATACAGTAATACTTTCCCTCTCGCCTGCTACTACATCAAGTACAAGTGGTATAAGATGCGTTTCAGGGTCATGCCACTCCCCAATCTCCGCTTGTGGGGATGCGCCCGCTGCATTAAAATAACGAAGCGCGACATATCGTAGACCGTAAGCTTGACTGTAATCATGGAGCACTTGTTCAACCATCCATTTTGTTCGTCCATATGGATTGATTGGATTTTTAGGATGTTCTTCTGTTAACTTCGGTTGTACTGGATTCCCATATACAGCACATGTCGAGGAAAAGACGAATTCTTTCACTTCATATTGAATCATTGCATCTAGTAGGCGAACCGTATTGATCACGTTATTTTCGTAATACTTTGCTGGTGCTTGAACTGATTCTCCGACATAAGCTAGCGCTGCAAAATGAATGACTGTTCGAATGGACGGATATCGTGTGAATAGATTTTGAAGGTCTAGGTTGTTCCCTAAATCACCTTCCACAAATGGAATATGATCTGGCACAAATTCACGATGCCCCGTACTTAGATTATCAAAAACAACAATTTCTACGCCGCTTTCATCAAGCATTTTAACTGTATGGGAACCAATGTAGCCAGCGCCACCAATGACCGCAATCATACCAATTGCTCCTCAATCATTTTCTCTAGCTCACTCACCGTCAACCATGCCGTATTCGTTTCACTTGAATAGACAAAGCCTTCTGAGACTTTTTCACCCTTTTGTACTTTACTTCCCCACCAAGAAAATTCCGGAACAATTGTATAATAATCTCCAAACTCCACCGTATGTCTTGCATCATCCTGTGTGATCATTACTTCATGAAGTTTTTCCCCTGGACGTATACCGACAATGTCAATTTCACATTCCGGCGCAATGGCACGGGCCAAATCCATAATATTCATACTCGGAATTTTAGGAACAAAGATTTCGCCCCCTTGCATTCTTCCTAAATTATCCAGAACAAATTCAACCCCCTTATCGAGGGTAATCCAAAAGCGAGTCATTCGCTCATCCGTTACAGGTAGTCTGCCTGTTTCTTTTACTTTGTTAAAGAAAGGGATTACACTGCCGCGACTACCGACAACATTTCCATAACGTACGACAGAAAACTTAGTATGTTTCTCTCCCACATACGAGTTAGCTGCGACAAAAAGTTTATCAGATGCTAGTTTCGTTGCACCATACAGATTGACGGGCGCAGCTGCTTTATCAGTACTTAGTGCAATAACTTTTTCAACATTCCGGTCAATTGCCACTTCGATAATATTTTGAGCCCCATAAATATTTGTTTTTACAGCTTCAAATGGATTGTATTCACATGCTTCAACATGTTTCATCGCAGCAGCATGAATAACAATGTCTACACCATCGAATGCTCGGCTAAGCCGCTCCTTATCCCTTACATCCCCTATAAAAAAGCGCAAGCGTGAATCTTTGAATTCCTGTGCCATTTCATATTGTTTTAATTCATCACGACTGAAGACAATTACTTTTTTCACATTTCCTTCTAGTATTTTCCCGATGAATTTCTTGCCGAATGAGCCAGTCCCACCGGTTACTAATATCGTTTTGTCTGTTAACATATTTCTTACACCGCATTTCTTCTAAAGTAGAGTCGCCATTTTAGTGATCAACTAAGATTATGGCGCGTTCCCACAACATCTATAATGTTACCGATTTCACTTTCCAATGATTCGAATATCGGAATAAACTCGTATTGAATAATATCCGCGATAAGCACGTTATCACTATTCTCTACCGCTTCAGAGAGACTTACAATTTCAGTTTTCATTGATTCGGACAGCTCCATGCATTTGTCCCAATCTCCTGGACGCTCTTTACTTCTATCAATGACTGCCAACATTTCATCTAACCATTGAAGTCCTTCCATAAGTTGGCCAAATTTCGTTTTCACTTCAGATGATGGGTTCGAATAAAACCCCTCTGGGAGCAATACAATTTCGGGCTTAGCACGCTTTAAATATGCTTCAGCCGAAAGAAGTATATCATTTAAAAATTCCTTCTCCGTCTTCGCGATTATCTCTAACTTTTCGATTCGGTCAATGTTTACAATTAAATAATCTTCATGCTCCTCATAAATTTCGGTTCCATCCGCAATAAAATGACTAAAGTAATAATTTTCTTTCAGTAGTTCATTTATTTTAGCAACGACTTCGTCCGAAGACGGTGTCTTGTCAAATTCAATTTGCTGTTCCTGAAAAGTTAACTTCACAGCTACATTCCTCCAATAATCTAGTGAACTAAGCGTATCATATTTATACTCTTTATATCGGCTGAAAAATGAAAGATTCCAATGGTAGTTTGTGAGATATTAATAAGCAACCAAATAAAACAGAGATACAAATAAAATCAGTTATCCTACTAGTCATTTCAACATATAAAATGATACAATAAGAACAAATATTCGTATAGAGGTGATGTAATTGCTTATCTATAAAAGTACACTTTCTCCTTCCCAATACAACGTGCTTTTTGCAAGTATATTAGGTGACGGGACACTTGTAAAAATCACAAAAACATCGAGAAGAATCAATAGTAATTATCGTGAACACTTTAGCGAAGCACAGCTTAGCTATCGTGAATGGAAGGTCGCCCAATTAGATGGTCTTCTCTATTTCAATAAAACTAAAAGTGAAGTATTATCCAGATCCTACCAATATCTACTGAACTAGAGCAACTGTTTTACGATTCAAATCGGATTAAATGCATTCCCAAACAAATCCTTGAAGGTTGTACACTACCCCAGTTTCTTGCCACCTTGTATATGGATGATGGTTCTCTCTCTATCACTTATCGGGTTAACCACAGATTGAAAAAAATCTATTTGACACCGCATATTTATCTTTATTTGCAGTCTTTCTCAAAATCAGATTTAGAGCTCTTAAGAAATCATATCGACAAACACTTTAAAGTAAACTTGACTTTAAGTAAACGGAAAGACGGATTTGGTTATGTATTAAAAACAACTACGGTAGAGCAAACCTTTCAATTTCTTCGAGTGATACGTTCTGTTATTCTAGAATGTCCATCCATGTTTTACAAAACAAACTGGAATTACCGATTTACGCAAGAGTTAATGAAATGGTTAACTAAATATCCGGGGTATGGGGTGATTACTAGTTCTAGCGAGCGAAGCAAAGCATATTCAGATGATGAAGTGGAATTGCTAATTAAACTAAAACTACTTGGTTATTCGGACAAGGCTGTTGGTGAGCTACTGAATAGAAGTTACTGGTCGGTCGTATATAAGTGGAGGGAAATAAAGAATGGATCCATTACACTAATTGAAAAAATCACAATGTAAAAACGCGGTCGGAGGATATCCGGACCGCGTTTTATTAACCAGATTAACGTAGAAGTTGAAGTACGCCTTGTGGTTGTTGGTTGGCTTGCTTTGCCACTATGTCTTTCGATCATAGAATAGACTATATCTTCACCCTAAAAGCTTACCTTGTAGGGGCTGGGCGCTTCGGGCGAATTCCATGCCCTACGGATTTCATCGTCATAGCTTTGACGCCTTAGACGGTCTATCCTAGTCGTTGAACCTTCTCCAGAGTTTCCTCACAGGAGCTTGGCTGCTGATTGTCCAATCTCACTTCTTTTTAAACAATCACGTTTGCCGTTTCCAGCTGCGTTGTCGTGTAGTGAGCTTCAGGATGTTCCAGCAATTCACCCAGTGATGCTCTTACTCGTTACCAAGTAAGACGCCCTTGAACCGATTACCTAAGGAGTTGTAGTACACCTTGTGGCATCTGATTCGATTGAGCCAACATTGCTTGTGCTGCTTGAGTAAGGATGTTGTCCTTCGTGAACTCCATCATTTGCTTCGCCATATCAACATCACGGATGCGTGATTCTGCAGCTGTTAGGTTCTCTTCAGAAGCTCCAAGGTTGTTGATTGTATGCTCAAGACGGTTTTGAACTGCCCCTAGGTTCGAACGAATTTCAGATACTGTTTCGATAGCAGCCTGAACTTTAGTTAGGTTAGCCGCTGCAGTTGCATTACCACTAGTTAATTCCTCTAAATCGTCGATTGCTAAACCTGTAGTTGAAGCGCTCGTAAGAGTAAGGCTGATAGTTTCTCCCGCATTAGCTCCAACTTGGAACGTAAGTGTAGGAGTAGCAGTAGCAGCGCCTGATGATAAAAGCTCTTTTTTGTTAAATTTAGTTTGTGTTGCAATATCATCGATTTGTGAAGTTAGTTGCTTAATTTCAGCTTCAATTTTTTTGTTATCTTCCGCAGTCAGTGTTTCGTTACCTGCTTTTGTATATAGTACAGCCATACGTTGTAGCATTGAATGCGTTTCGTTCAATGCACCTTCAGCTGTTTGGATTAGTGAAATAGCATCTTGTGCGTTTGTAGAAGCTTGCTCCATACCGCGGATTTGGTTACGCATTTTTTCAGAAATTGAAAGACCTGCTGCGTCGTCTCCTGCACGGTTGATGCGAAGACCTGAAGATAATTTCTCCAAGCTTTTAGAAGCTGCATTGTTGTTGTTATTTAGTTGACGGTGTGTGTTAAGTGCTGCAATGTTGTGATTAATTCTCATGATTCATTTCCTCCTTGAGTGTGTGGGGTTCACTTCCATGTGAACCGTAATTTTAGTGTTGCTCGCGGAGTAAAGTGCCGGCCGAACGCCTTACTGCCGCTTACAATACTATTATCGGACAAGTACCGTAAGTGTTTAGCTTTTTTCAATTTTTTTTTAGTTTTTCTTTGTGAGTTGTGAAAATAGTACTGTATCAAGCGTTATGGCTTCCGTATTTGTTTCAGAAATGGACAGAACGAGTTCTCCGCGTAGGATGTCAACGGATTTGGGTGCTTCGATGCCGATCCGTACCGTGTCTCCTTTTACTTCGAGTACGCGAATTTCAATGTTGTCGCCTATTTGGATGGTTTCGTTTGTTTTGCGAGAGAGTACGAGCATATTAGTTGCCCCCTTTTCCGGCTGTTAGTGTACCGATTGGATGGCGTAATGAGAACTTATTGTCGTTCAAGATCATTTGTCTAGCTTTTTTGGTAGTTGCTTGGAAAATGAGTGGCGCTTGTAAGTTGATGGTTGAAGATTCGAATGGTTCTTTGAGTGAGATGATGCTGAGTACGAAAACGTCTTGCTCGCTTTTGATATTTAGTAGATTAACGGTTGGTTCATCGACGTCAAAACTATAGTCATCGACGAGTGTGTATGGGTTCGCTACGATGAAGGCAGTTGTTGGTGTTAGTGTGGATTGTAGGACTTGAAATATATCGTTGCCTTCAATCGGAAGAAGCAGAAATTGATTTTCATCTTCGAAGCCCGGGATTCCTTTTGGGAAGTTCCAGATTTGGTCAGGTTGAAGTTCGATATCACCGTGAAATTTTGTTTGGATGTTCATGTGGATCGCTCCTTTTTTGATGGTCCTTATTGCTAGAATAGCATTGTTTTAGAATTTAAAAAAGAAGAGACGAGTAATCTGTCTCTTCCCAAGTTTTCATGTCCGCTATTTATGCGTCGCATGTAGATGAGCGACAAGTTTTAAGACCGAATTCAGATGACAATGCCGCTTCTGTAATCACCATTTCACATCAATCTGAATAGATGGATATGGATTCATTTGCCCAGTTACTTTGCCTGGGGTATAGTGATGCACAGGCTTGTTCACTTGCACGTTAGTAATTGGCTTTTGTGGCGTGAACCGGATATCAGTTGTACCGGGTTGAATAGACATTTGGACACCTGATTTATTACCGACAAAGCGGATACCGAGTGGTGCGGGTGGTGGTGTTCCATTTTGTTTCGCCAAGTTAGCAATCATATTTCCACCGTTTTCAATCTGTAACAGCTGTTGTCCTTCTTGGGCTCTTCTTCCAATTCCTTGCATGGCCCCCTGTCTACCTAACTGGGCATATTCCTCATTTCTTCTTCTGATGCTTTTTAAATCGATTTCAGCACGCGCTTCGGTTGTATCGACAGAGAGCCGTGGTCTTGTTGTTGAAATTTCCAAAATGGCTGCGGGTTGTTCTTGGGTGAGTGTTGCCCTTGGTTGTTCAATCTCTTGGGTTGGTTTTATTATCTGTAGATCAAGAATACCGTTGGTAGTTTGAATTTGAAGTTGCTGAATGTCCAATTATGTCACCTTCTAAAGAAAGCGTTTGGAGGATCCCCAAACGCTTTCGTGATTTTTAATATAGCATTACCGTAGAAAATCTACGAGTGATGGTTGAATGATGCGAGCCCCTACTGATAGTGCAGCCCGGTGAATCGCTTCTTCTGTAAGCATATCCGTGATGGTTTTTTCATAATCGATATCTTCGTTTTCCGACATTTGTTTCTTCGCTGATCCTTCGAGTGCTGATAGACGTTCATCCATCATTTCTGAACGATTTTGACGCGCGCCAATGTCCGCACGGATTGTTAGAACTTTGTCAAGTTGCCCTTGAAAATCAGAAATAGCAGTATCCAACTCAGCACGAGTAATTTCGGTATTTGGGTCTCCCAAGCTCGCTGTTAAATCTACAAATAAGTCATCGATTTCTTTGAATGTCTCATAGCCGTTTGTATTGACTTTTAATTGAACGCCATTGAATACCTCAATCTCAACATCATTCTGAAAACCACCCGGATCCGTCTCTAGTACACCTCCAACAAAAAGAGGCTTAGACGTATTTGTTCCACTAAACAAATACTTATCTCCAACTTTCGTATTTGCTACGTCTTGAATTTGTAATCGCAGCTGTGCTAATTCAGCTTGAAGTTTTTCACGATCGTCGGGCGTCATTGTATCAGTTGCCCCATTCGTTACTAGCTCATATGCACGGTGTAATGCCGACCCGACTTTATCCATTGCGTCATCTGAGTTGTCAAGCCAATTGTTGACTTCTCCTAGATTTCGCTGATACTGAACGACTTTATCTACTTCCATACGATAGGCCATACCTTTCATCACGACGACAGGATCATCTGAAGGACGGTTTACCTTTTTACCAGTTGTAATTTGCTCTTGTAGCTTGCCCATTTTATTGTAGCTGTCGGAAAGATTCCGCAGCATATTATTCGATAGCATTGATTGTGTTACGCGCATTTAAAGCTCCTCCTTCTTACCTGCCGACAATTCCCATGCCGTTGATAATTTTATCAAGTGTCTCATCCACCACAGTAATCATACGAGCAGATGCATTATAGGCCTGTTGGAATCTGATCATATCTGTCATTTCTTCATCAAGTGACACGGAGATAATGGATGCCCGGCGATGTTCTACCGCACCTAATAGCGTAGCCGTGTTATAAGCAAATTTTTGGGCCTGTTCGCCATCTACTCCTAGTTCACCGATAACACCTTGAAAATAAGTTTGGAGTGTCGCACCACTGATTAAGGCTGTGAATTGCATATTCGAAAGAGCCAATGCATTTGCCCCTTGACCTTCTTCGCCAGTAGCAATAGAAGCTGCTATGAGACTCGGATCATCAATAATAGCCTGAAGTACTTTTATGCCTCCAGCCCCCGCAGTTGCATCTTCAAAAAATAAACCACCACCAACTGATGGATCCCCATCAGTAGCCAATGTAAAACCAAGCTGATGAATTCTGTTAAACTCCGCCATAAAATTATTTGCCATCGTATCTAGTTTGGTAAGCATTTCAGGATATAATCCTTTGCCGTCTGTGGTTCCGTAGGAGTTCACCAAGGATTTTAATTTACCTATATCTGAAAACTTATCGAAGTTATGTGTAGCAGCTCCTGCTGCAGTTCCATCTGGATTAGTACTTAAGGCGGAAACTTTAATACCTTCGACTGGATGGTTGATGATTGTTCCATTTACATCCACTTCAACCAGCTCTTGCGGGTCTGTCTGGAGCTCAGCAAAATCCCGCCCGTTAACGATTGTTACAGTTTCACCTTCAAGCTTTAGCTTTACCGTAACCGTCCCTTCGGCGATTGCCAGTGCACGCCCACCCGAAGGTACATATTCTGTTTCAATAGGAACAATCGCCGATAGCTCATCTAATAGTAAATCTCGCGCATCATATAAATCATTTGGCATATAGCCATTCGGCTCTACTTTTGCAATTTGATCGTTTAACCCTGCAATTTGTTTAAGAATAGAGTTGATATCTTTTGTTGTGATGCCAATTTCTTTTCCTAAGTTTGTTTGAATTTCTTTCAATGATCTGTGCATATAGTTAAAGGAGTCTGCTACAGCTTCCCCCCTGCGCGCAACAACAGCGCGTGCTCCATTATTTTCCGGATTGGCTGCCAAATCCTGTAACGACGACCAAAACTCACTGAGTGATTTTTGCAATCCATAATGCGAAGGCTCTGTTAAAACATCTTCCATCTGAGAAATGGCTTTAGACGTCGTATCCCAATAACCGAGCTTTGTAGATTCCTGCCTATACTGATGATCCACGAAGCCATCCCGAATCCGCTGAATAGACCCCGCCTGGACACCTGTCCCAAGGAAGCCAGGCATTGTACCTGCGTTGAGGCCGACGCCTGGATGGCCTGCTGTTGCTTCCATGTTGACCCGTTGGCGTGAGTAGCCGAGTGTGTTGGCGTTACTGATGTTGTGACCTGTTGTATAGAGTGCGGATTGTTGGGTGAATAGGCCGCGTTTACTTGTTTCTAATCCCATAAATGATGAGCGCATGGTGGGTGTTCCTCCTTAGGCTTGTGAGTCGAAAGAGACTTGTTCTTTCGATACTTTTTGTCCGCTGATTTCTGTTTTTGAGTAGTTGGTGGATTCCGGGCGCGGTCGGACCATGTCCAGCGATAGATTCACGAACTGAAGAGACTGGTAGGTCAGCTTCTGGTTCAAATCGTTTTGCCATTTCAAGTCATGAATCGCATGCAGGAGACGGTCCCTCGCCTCCTCAAGGCTTTTCTTATCCGCTTCTGATACGGCTTCGAGCAAATCGGTGACTGTCGGAGCTTGTGGTACTGATCGTCCTTGATCAGCCAAATAGGTTGCCACATCGCGTTGCCGTAAACCGTCCGTTTGGATGATGGCAGCTAGATGGGATTGCTCGTCTTTCAGCAATTGGTCGAGTCCTTCCATGTCCCCGTTCTTAATGACCGCTGTCTTGTCGTAGGCAATCCGTAATAGGCTTCTATGCAGTTTTTCCAGATTGTCGAGTGACGTCAAGATTTTAGTAATGGACATGTTTTTTGCCTGCTTTCATTTTTTTTTACGCTTTGTAGTACTTCGCCAAGTTGGAAGCGAGCTGTTCTGCATCTACTTTGTATGTGCCTGCTTCGATTTCTGTTTTTAGTTGCTCGACGCGCTCGTTTCTTTGGACAGTGAATGGTGAAATTTCCGATAGTTGCTTCGCTTCGGATGAAATTTCAAGTTTGTCTGTTTGCATTTTTGATTTTTGTTCTAACTGTTCTGCCTTTAACTGATTTGTTTTGTATGGATTAATGGCAGGGATATTAAATTTCTGGATTTTCATCTGATCTCGCTCCTTTCGTTTACACTATATTGTTTAGCTTATGCTTTTTGTATTAGCTTATTCTTTATTTCGGCATAAGTTCGCAAACGTTTAGGGTCTTTCGTATTAAAAAAGCGGTTCGTCCGTAAACTACCGGTTTGCTATCATCTCCGTTTGCGATCTGCAAGGTATGTTGCTCTGTCTTTTTCTACAATGGATTCCCTAAATTCTGTTACAGCTTCAAATGTTGCCAAGTCATTTTGAATGTTTGATGCACAGCTTTCACATAGTTTCCCTTTGTTCGTTAGTTTCCCGCAATTATCACAAGGGTAGCCAAGGTTTGGGAACAGAGCGGGTTGCAGTCGTCCTTTACGCACCCATTTGTGTAACAATGATTCCGTTACACCCGTTACCTCAACAATTCGTTCAATCGTCGCTGCACGATTTTCACGTCTTCTTAGAAAACGAAAGACTTCTTCGTACATTTTTTCTTCGTTCATCGCGCACTTCCCACACACATCCCGTACGCCTGTATAGTTAAAAAATTCACCACATGTTGGACAATCTCGTAGTTCAGCCATTTCCATCAATCTCCTCGTTAAGTTATCTTTCTGCTCGTATAAGTGTAATCGCTTTAACTCGCGTTGCACCTGCTTCTTTTAAAACAGTTGCCGCATGACGCAGCGTTGTGCCAGTTGTGTAAATATCATCTACTAATATGTACGTCCCCGGTTGAATGGTAGTTCCCATTTTCACCGTGAATAAAGGTTTCATCGCAAGACGTTGTGCTTTAGATTTTTCGCCCATTGCCTCTGTGTCTATTTTTTCGAGTAGATGCGTGTAGGGAATGCGGGCACTTTTCAACAGTTCGTCTACATGGGCAAAGGTCCGTTGAATCTTTTTTTCCGGATGCATAGGAATCGGAACAATCATAGCGTCTCCTATTAAAGAGTTACGCAATTCATCGGCAAAGACCTCTGCTAATCGAACATCCTGTAGAAATTTGAATTGGTGCAAATAATCGCGCATCGCTTCGTTATAAGTATACAGCGATGTAACTTGGTCAAGTATTTCACACTCTTCTTTATTATCGGCACGCTGGAACTTTTTTGAACAATCTCGGCAAATGTTAGTCTGCTTTTCGAGTCCGAGTAGAGCCTGCCATGATGGTATAGCGGCGATGGATTGTTCACAGAGGAGGCATTCGTTCATATGCGGACGCCTCCTTTATTGAGCTGAATAATATCGTTTTTTGCCGCATCCATGGCGTAGGTGATGCCGTGGTGAAATAGCACGAAGTCACCTGTTGGGCATTGTGCTGAGCGTCCGACACGACCGCCGATTTGAATCAGTGCGCCTTTGTTGAAAATGAGCTGCTCTGCCCCGACGACGGCGACTTGGACGTTGGAGATAGTGATACCACGCTCTAGAATAGTTGTGGTGAGTAGACCAGGAATGGCTTTATTGCGTAGTGCCTGAACATGCTCTTTTCGATTGGGATGTGATGCATGGACCGCGTGAATACGTGTGTCGAGCTGTTTGAATAAAGGCTCCGCCTCCTCCATGAGTGCAATGTTATGGAAGAAGATGAGGAATGGCTGCTGTTGTTTCAGGCATTGCGCTGTCCAATCAACAAGTTTTTTTGGTAGCCTGCCTTTTTGAATATGCTTGGCGTAATTCCATAGAGCGCTATACCGCGGGACAGGTAATGGATAGCCATGGTAACGACGATTAATGGTTGAGATTCGCCCTACTTTTTTCATGTCTGCCAGTAGTTTATCCGACGGAGTAGCGGTGACAAAATGGACGGGTGCATTGGGCTTCACTGCTTTTTGGACGGCTCTTCGTAGCGTTTCGTCTGCTGTATAAGGAAATGCGTCGGCTTCATCGACGAAGATGGCATCGAATGCGTGACGAAATCGATAGAGCTGATGTGTTGTTGCCAGAATAAGTTGAGGAGCTGCCGTCGTCGATTCCGTGCCTCCGTATAATGCTGCGATTGCAGTTTGCGGGAATGCTGTGCACAGACGCGGTTCGAGTTCAAGGATGACGTCGACGCGAGGGGCCGCGATACATACACGTTTGCCTTCAAGTAATAGTTTGTGAATAGGAGCGAATAAAATTTCGGTTTTCCCTGCTCCGCAAACAGCGTGAATAAGGTGTGGAATGCCTTTAGTCGTGCTATTTGTCAGTTCGTCGGATGCTTGTTGTTGGCGTGGGGTTAGTATGCCTTGCCAGGCGAGTGAGTGGGTTGTTAGATATGTTGGCAATTCCCCGTTCCAGGTGATGAGTTCGGTGCAGGTTGAAACACGCCCCATTTTGAGGCAATGTCGGCAATAGGTGCAGGGACCGTTACATTTTGCGCAATCGAATGTTGTGAAACGCGACTGGTTGTCGTTTTCACAACGATTGCAGAAATGATGTGCTCTGTTTGCAAATGTCTTGATGGATGTGATGCCAGGAAGGGGTTTGATATGTTGTGACAGGATATGGGCGTCAATTGTTTCCGTGGAAAACGGCGTGTGCAGTCGAAGCCAAATACGGCCAGTCAGGAAATCCCTGACTGCCGGGTCAAATGTATCGATCAACTGCAACACCTCCTGGGCCTGCATGTGAGAAGGAGTGAACTGTGCATCCTTCCCACGTTCAGGTTATGTAACTATTGCCACAGGACGTAGCAATAGCTGCGTTCTAGTTCAAGCTTGTCGTTTTACCCAGCCAAGTCCCATTGCACCTTCGCCTAGATGTGTACCAATGACGGGTCCGAAGTGACTAATGGTAAATTGGACGTCTGGTAATTGCTCGGTTAATTGCGCGAGCCAAGTTTCGGCTTCTTCGGGTTGATTGCCATGTATGATAACTGCTTCTAGCGGCATTTTGGCTGCGTCTTCCGCCAGTAAATCTACGATGCGCTTCATAGCCTTTTTGCGCGTCCGAACCTTTTCGAAAGGGACAATTACTTTTTCTTGGAAATGAAGTAGTGGCTTCACTTGGAGTAATCCACCGATGAGTGCTTGTGCACTGGATAATCTGCCGCCCCGCTGGAGGTGCGTGAGATCGTCTACCATGAAATAAGCGCGCAGTGTTTGTTTCATTTCTGCGAGTTCTGCCATAATTGCGTCCGGCGTTGCTCCTTGTTGCGCAAGTTGTGCCGCGCGTAGCACGTAAAATCCTTGTGGGTAACATGATATTTCCGAATCGAATGTGCGTACGTCAATACCTTCTACCATTTCGCCAGCTTGTCCCGCACCTGCGTATGTACCGCTGATACCGCTTGATAAATGAATAGAAATGACCGCGTCATATGTTTCTTTTAACGACTCATAAAGTTCAACGAATTTGCCAACAGGTGGCTGTGATGTCTTCGGTAGTGGAGCATCACCACGTACTTTATCATAAAAGTCAGTTGACGTCAGATTGATTTCTTCATCGTACGCCTTCCCGTTTAGTGTTACGGTAAGCGGAATCATATGAATATCTAGTTCTTCTAATAGATGCGCAGGTAAATAAGCCGTGCTATCAGTAACAATTGCTGTTTTCACTTTCTAATCAACTCCTGTATTCTATTCTACCTAAAATGAGGAGAAATGGGAATTGCGAAGTGAGCGATTGGGGATAGAAAGTGGTCGAGGTATTCGGGGAGCTGGGACACCTTTTGATGGAACTGAGACACCGTTGCCTGAAACTCGTATACGGATTCATGAAACTCGGACACCCTGCGCGAACTGGGGCACCTTTTGATTGAACTGGGACATCGATGCCTGAAACTCGTATATAGATTCATGAAACTCGGACACCCCGCGCGAACTGGGACACCTTTTGACGAAACTGGGACACCGATGCTCGAAACTCGGATACGGATTCATGAAACTCGGACACCACCGGCAAACTGGGACACCTCTTAACGGAACTGAGACACCGTTACCAGAAACTCGTCTACGGATTCGCAGAACTCGGACACCTCGTGCGAACTGGGACCGCCTCGCCCCACGCCTATGCATACTCACCCTAAAAAAACCACCCACTCCGTAAAGTAAACGAAGCGAGCGGTTAGTTGTTAGTCAACCGTTTGTGCCCAGCGATGGGCTTCTAGGGAATAGGCACTTAGCTTGGAGTCGTCAATGCCGATTTCCTCAGTAAGTTGTTTGAGTCGCTCCCAATTAAAACGTTCGATTGCTTCAGTAAGTTGGAGAGACGATGTAATTTCTGTCTCCTCGCCCCTCAATGTACGTGCGACTAGATTGGATAATGGGATGAGTTCCAATATATCGTCCCAGTCCCGTTTCATGATGACATTGATAAGAGAAAACATGCCGGCAAGGAAGTATTCTTCTGCATTTTTCTTGCCTTCGTGCTTGGCAAGGAGCTCGCACATTTTGGCACGCGTTAATGAGTAATCGACGAGGGCTTTAGTACGGCCTCTTCCTTGACCATCTCCCATTTCATGTAGCGCAAGGAGCATCACCCATTTTTTAGTTTCCTGCAATCCAATGATGACAATGGCCTGTTTGATGGAACTGATGCGTTTCGGCACTTGGAATGCTAACGTATTGATAAACCGTAGCAATTTGTATGACAGTGACATATCACGCATAATGAGGCTAGCGATTTCATCAATGTTCGGGGATTCGGCATTAAATAGCTCGATAATTTGAAAATGAAGACTGACGTTTGATGGAATTTCAATTCCCGAAATGATTTCAGGTTTAGCAAAGAAATAGCCTTGAAATAGTTTGTATCCAGATTTTTCTGCTTGCTGAAATTGCTGCTCTGTCTCAATCTTTTCCGCTAGTAACATAATATCAGGATATTTCTTTATAAATGCCTCTATCTCTAATCGTTCGGTAGCAGTCGTATTTATGTAATCGACCTTAACAATATCAACAAGATCGAATAATTCCATATGTACCATGTATTGTTTTTGCAAGATAAAATCATCTAAAGCTAGCTTGAATCCTTCCGCTTTTAACAATCGCATTTTAGTAAGAAGTGACGGCGTAATCTCAACATCTTCCAAAATCTCTATAACCACTCGGTCAGGTTTCAAGGTTGTAAAAATATCCTGAGCTAGTAGCTCCCCCGAAAAATTGATGAATGCCACACTTTTACCCGCAACCTTTTCAACACCAATCGATAGAAATGTATTGACAAGTAACCCAATAGTCGCTGTGTCGGAATCAACCCCTGGAAAAAAATTATCGGTGCTATTCCTATACAATAATTCGTAAGCAAAGATATCGCCGTCCTGATTCAATATCGGTTGCCTACCTACAAATATATCTATTCCTTTCACCTACCCACCTCATTTCCAGTAGTATATCAAAAAAGTACCATTTTACAACTATTATTACTAAAAAAACATTCCAGATAGCATCCAGCCTCGTAAAATGGTATGTTCTAGTTAAGTAAATGTTTGATTCAAGGGGGAATATACCATGGAGACCATTCACTACAAGCAGACAGGTAATATTGCTTTTATAACACTTGATCGACCAGGAGCAATGAATGCATTCAATTATGATATGCTGGTTGAACTTGGGCAAATTACAGAATCCATTCGCATCAATCCAGATATTCGTGTCGTGATTTTCACAGGCTCTGGTAATCGTGCATTTAGTGTAGGTGCTGACCTGAAGGAACGCAAATTATTAACCGATTGGCAAGTAAAGCGCAATATTTACAAAATCGGTGATGTCTTTACAGCCATCGAAAACTTACCACAGCCGACAATTGCGATGATGAACGGCTTCGCTTTCGGCGGTGGGATGGAACTGGCACTCGCATGCGATTTCCGGATTGCGGCTGACACAGCGTTGATGGGATTAACCGAAACAGGATTAGCCATCATTCCAGGAGCTGGCGGAACACAGCGGTTACCACGGTTAATTGGTGAGGCGAAGGCGCTTGAACTGATTTTGACAGCTCGTAAATTATCAGCAGCCGAGGCATTTACCTACGGTGTTGTCACAAGAACTACACCAGCGGATAATTTACTACAGGAAACGACAAACTTTGCCGATTCAATCCTTGCAAACGGTCCAATTGCTTTGCAGCAAGCCAAATTTGCCATTAAACACGGCATGAACGTAGATTTACAGACAGGTCTTGCCATCGAGCGCAAAGCGTATGAAATGACGATTCCAACAGAAGATCGAACGGAAGCATTGACGGCATTTGCCGAGAAACGAAAGCCTGTATTTAAAGGTAAATAAGTAGTGGAGAGAAAGGTTCGAATACCTTTCTCTCCTTTCCCAACACTAGGCATCCTCTCCACAGCGTGGACTCTTCGACACAATTCCCGCCGCCTGCGTAACAATTGACATGATATTAGTAACCCCTTGTCTGTCAGCAGTATAAGGCGCTCGCACATAAGGACGATGCTCCATCTGCACAATATAGCGAGGTGGTAACTTATTAAGCGCTATCGCCCTAATATCATCCAAGCAACGTTCACATTCGCAAGTCAACTGCAAACTTCCCTTGTATTTAACAAGCACCTCTAACACAATTTCCTCCATAATATTATGTATAGACATTGCTCTGCCTCCAAAAGTCGATTAGTATGAATAATTTTCCATACTATCAATTATACTATGATATCGACTTTTTTTCAGAGGATTATCTAGCACCTTTTCCCTGTTTTAATATTCCATTTTTTATCGATAAAATAAAATCTGTATCATTCTATCTAGTGATTGGTCTTATAATAAGATAGTTGGACAGTTTGGCACACCACGAGCTTTGGATATTCGGTACTATCCAACGGTCCCATTCAGTTCGATTATTCGTTAATTTGAAGTTCTATTCTCGTTGTTTGTAGTGTAAGGCGGCGACTCAAACGACAGTAAAATCAAGTTTTCCCCGGTAGATTCACTGGATTCCTAATTCCAGTTTTGAATATTTATCCTTTTTGCTTGACTTGTACAGAACGTACGTTTTATATCAGTCACATAAAGAAACGTGCGTTCCGAATAATTGATGAGGATAAGTAGTGACTATACTCAAACTGAGGGGAGAAAATGTTATGGGAGTTATGATCTTTTTAGACATTATGCCGAATCATATTGAAGATACCGAGTGGGAGAAAGTGTATGAAGAAACGCTTGAACTCATACATGCATATCCATTTTTGGATAGCGTGTTTGACGATGCTACTTATGATTGCAATTGGAAATATACTATCCAGACAAAAGAAAGAGAAATAAGATTCGCGGATAATCAATTAGGATGGCATGCATTCGGCGATGAAGAATCATTGAGGACAGCGGAGTCTTTTAGCTTGGTAAGAAATCTTGAATATTATCGTAAAAGGGCTAGACAAAATGGGAATTGTGATGATATTTTGTTTTCGAAGATTTATACCTATCCTGGTATAAATGAGCATCTAAACTCCTTCACTGTCAACAAGGTTTCAGTCTTTGATTCGAAAACGCAAGGTGAGCCTTTTCATATTCCTCTGCTAGCAATCGCTTGTTTGATAGAAAGCCGGTTCCCTAAGCATGCGATTGTCAGTGGAGATATTTCCATTGGTCAAATGAAACACGCAATTGACTGGGCCAATTCAATTCTGCAGCATCCAATATCATTAACAGAACGAGCCGATAATGAAAAGCTATTGCAAAGAGTGAAAACGGGAGTGAAAGATGATGTTGCTACATTAGAAGCATTTATGAGTTTGCAGATGCAAGACCACAGTTTTGAACTAGGGACATTAATCCGAAGGGAATTTTCGCCAGAAGCGATTATGGCGTATTATCTAGCACATTTCCAGCAGTACAAAGTCGGAACAATTGGATTTTCTACTCAACTGTCTAACTACGTTAGCCTAGGATTTCATATTGCTGATGCTTGTAATATTTGTGTACTGATTCCGAATGGCTGTAACTATGACGCTGGAAAATTTGCGAAGGCTGTATTGTCATTGGAATGGGAAAAAATACTGATAATATGAATGACTTATTGTCTTCACGTATTAACAGTCCCGATTCTCCCCATCCAGAAACCGTTAACTCAATGTTTAGTAAGATGATGCTCCAAATGACGGGCTTTCGAGAGTCAGTAAAATCGAATCTATCCTACGAAGAAGTCGTCGCTATTTTACGCGAACATTTAGGAGGGCTTTGCGATATAGATTCCTTGTTGGATAAGAAAACAAACAAGCAGGAGGTCGATGCCGATGCAAATGCTTTATTCGAAAAACTCCTCAAGGAACTGGAAGACGAGAGAGAGGCCGAACGGGTCGAAATGGAACAATATACAATAACGGATATAGATGAGTTGATTGTTTGGAAAGTTGGTCAAACAATCCACCCTGCACTGGAAGATTCGCTCACTAAGGTAAGAGTATTTGTCGAGCAAATTTTAGAAAATGATAAGGAATCCTTTGAAGAGTTTCAAGATAAATCAGCGAAGGATAAGATGAAGGTACTGATATACTTCAACAAGCAATTTTATATACACAAAAAAGTTTGGGATGAGCTATCTGAAAATATTCATGACCCACTCCTTACAAATAAAATGATTGGCCTTATGCGCATTGATGCATCGGGGCTTAATATTAATAAGTTATGCAAGGCATTGGCGAATAATAGAGATTTGTTTAATGCGTATCTGGGTTGAATAAAGGCTAAAAACAGGAAGTCATTTAACTTCCTGTTTTTATATTGAAGAGATTTTGCTTTTCCGTAAGGAATGAAAAATCGATCGTTTACATACTCAAGACACTAGTTCTCCCCAATTACCATCAGCACAGTATCCAAATCGATCCCTGTCAGTTGTGCAATCGTTTCAGCTGCTATTTGTTGGGAGTGCATGTTTAGCACAATTTCCTGATTTCTTTTGGCCGTACCTAGTTCTAATCCTTCCACTATTCCTTCTTTTCTCCCTCCCACTATTCCTTCTTTTTTACCCCTAGCCACTCCAGCCTTTTCCCTATCAATTTCCCTTTGTTGCTGCCCTCTCAATTGTGCATCTCTAAACTCGGCAATTCGGCGTGTCACGGGGTCGTCGCTCAGTCGTTGAATTTCTTCAAATGCTTCTTTCATTATCGGGTTTTCCATTGCTAACGCCTCCTTCATTTGTCGGTTTCCTTTTAAAAATAACAGCCACTTTTCAAGTTCGTCTGCCTTTTGTAATTCGGGTTTTCCTAGTTTCAGCAGCTCCAAAACATGTATTTCGACGTGGTCAGTAAACAGCGTTCCATCCTCTGGATCCATTAATTGAAACATACTATGAAACTGTATTTTCGGCAACCAATTGAAATCCGTTATGATAATTTGAATCGCCTTATTCAGTGCAGTATACTCTTGTCCTACCTTGTCTTGATTTGTATACATTTTTGCCCAGTACATGAGCATGCGCTCTGCAAATGCGGCATGATCTTTCAACTGAATTTCTACATTAATTTGTTCACCTGTGTGTGTGACGACTCGAATATCCATCACAGCTAGTTTGTCATCAGAATGCTTTATTTCGAGGTGAGGATCCGTCAACGTAACAGAAGAAATCGTATCATGCAAAACGGCATTTAAAAAACTAAGCAAGAGCTTATTATTCCGCTGATCACCGAAAAAACTTTTGAAAACAACGTCATTACGCATATCCAACAAATCCTGCTCATACGTCTCATTTTGCTCACGAACAACCGCCACCATACAAAACACCTTCCATTCTTTTTCTTTTTATCATAAAACGTATGTTCGTAAAAAATCAAGTATGATAATTGAACATTCTTTCAAATTAAAACAAAAAAATAGCCCTCAAATCGAGGGCATCCACTACCTATTATTTATATAACTTACTCCCGCTCCACGACCTCTACCAATTCGCCCTTCACCGCAACCCGCTTGGCACCGGACACCGTGCAAGTAATAAGTGTGATTTCGTCTTTCCCAGCCGTGTCATTTAGCACTTCAACAAATGTCGGCTCGATGACTTCTGAGCTGCTAATTTCGTAGATGTACGTTTGGTCGCCTGCATGCAGATAAACTTTTTCACCAATGGGTACTTCAGCTAGATTACTAAAATGACGTCCATCGCGATAGCCTCTATGACCCGCAACGGTAAAATTGCCAATACCCGGTTGCTGATTGGGCTTGATCTGGGTAAGTGCGATGTTGAGATTTTCGTCAGTTGTTTCGCTAAGGATATGCTGCTTTATATTAATATAAGGAATTTCAAGCTCCATGACATTTTGCAGCTGTTTTTCTGTTAATGATAAATTGGCAATTTGCTCAAGTGCAACGGGTTCTGTGCCGTCTGACTCAGCAATGAGTGACAAAGCCTGTTCCATCGCCTTGACCTCTTTGTTCTGATTCCATTCCACATATAGTGGAAAAGAAACGAGGACAAGCCCCGTTATCAAAAGCAAAATACCGATAAACGATTTTTTGTTTTTCAAAGGTTCTCATCCTCTTTTCTATTAACTATAGTAATCAATTATTGGTGTGTCTTACGACGACCGATCATCATTCCACCCATTAAAATGAGTGCAAATCCGATGATCATCATGTACAACATATTTTGTTCGCCTGTTTGTGGAAGTGTTGCTTGTTCTCCTCCAGCATTGCCAACCTGTGAATTAAGTTGACCATCTTTGCCAAGAAGTCCACCTTCAGCTTTGTCGCCACCTGATCCATGAACAGATGCATTTGGATCGTTAGCTGTATTTTCGTTACCAACTTCACCTTGCTCGTTACCAACACCTACGTTACCCGGATTTTCCGGATTAACACCTGGTGTTTCTTCACCCGGTGTGCCTGGTGTTTCTTCACCTGGTGTTCCTGGCGTTTCTTCACCCGGTGTGCCTGGTGTTTCTCCACCCGGAGTGCCTGGCGTTTCTTCACCTGGTGTGCCTGGTGTTTCTCCACCCGGAGTGCCTGGCGTTTCTCCACCTGGTGTGCCTGGTGTTTCTCCACCCGGAGTGCCTGGCGTTTCTCCACCCGGTGTTCCTGGGTTACCTGGATTCCACGGGTTCCATGGGTTCCAAGGGTTCGGGTTCCACGGATTTCCTGGATTTCCTGGATTACTTGGTTCTCCTGGGTTACCTGGTGTTCCTGGCTCTCCTGGATTTCCTGGGTTACCTGGTTCTCCCGGATTTCCTGGGTTACCCGGTTCTCCTGGATTTCCTGGTTCGCCCGGATTCCCTGGTTCATTCGGATTACCGACAACAGCCTGACATTTACCTTCAGTGAAATCAACAGTTACTTTTCCTAACTCTGTTTCTCCTTCAAATACAGTATACTCGCCTACTGGCACTGTATTCGGTACTGTAATCTTACCATCTGCATCCGTCGTACCCGAAGCTACAACCGTTCCAGTTGCGTCCTTCACAGTAACCTCTACGTTTCCACGTATATTTCCTTCTGCATCCTTTACAGTAATTGTGAATTCTGTACAAACTGCCGGCTCAACCGGAGTCGTTACTTCACCTTGACAATTACCCTCTGTGAAATCAACAGTCACTTTACCTAAATCTATTTCACCTTCAAATACAGAATAGTCACCTTCGACTACTGTATTTGGTACCGTGATTTTACCATCTGCATCCGTTGTACCTGTAGTCACAACTTCCCCAGATGCATCCTTCACAGCAACTTCTACGCCTTCGCGTACATTACCTTCTGCATCCTTCACAATAATTGTAAATTCCGTACAAACCGCCGGATCAACCGGAGTTCCTACTACACCTTGACAATTACCATCTGTGAAATCAACAGTCACTTTACCTAAATCTGTTTCTCCTTCAAATACAGTATACTCACCTGGTGATACTGTATTTGGTATTGTGATTCTGCCATCTGCATCCGTTGTACCCGTAGCTACAACTCCCCCAGATGCATCCTTCACAACTACCTCTATACCTACGCGCACATTACCTTCTTCATCCTTCACAGTCAATGTGAATTCTGTACAAACCGCCGGCTCAACCGGAGCTCCTACTTCACCTTGACAATTACCCTCTGTGAAATCAACAGTCACTTTTCCTAACTCTGTTTCTCCTTCAAATACAGTATACTCGCCCGCTGGCACTGTATTTGGTACTGTGATTTTGCCGTCTGCATCCGTCGTACCCGAAGCCACAACATTGCCTTCCGCATCCTTCACAGTAACTTCTACATTTTCACGTACATTACCTTCTGCATCTTTCACAGTGATTGTAAACTCTGTACATACATTTTCACCTGGAGTCGTAACCTCATCCTGACAATTATCCTCCGTGAAATCAACATTCACTAGTCCTAACTCTTTTTCACCTTCAAAAACTTTATACGCACCAGCAATCAACAAAGCATTGCCAATCGTAATTTGACCTTGCTCATTCGTTGTACCCGTCAAAACTTCAGTTCCAGTCTCATTCTTCAATGTAACATCTACATCTCCACGAACAAAACCTTCCGCATCCTTCACAGTTAATGTGAATTCTGTACATGCTGGACCTGGTCCTGGTGAAACTGGTCTAGGCTTCACAGTTGCTGAACAATCGTCTTTCACTGTGAATGAATTAATGAGTTTCGTACCTTCATATACTTTGTAGGTACCACGTACAATAACATTATCAAATGTAACTTTTCCATCTGTGTTTGTAATAAATGGACCACCAGATGAATCTGTAACAATATTACCTACTGCATCTTCCACCGTTATTTCAACGCCTTCACGTGGATTACCACTTCTGTCGTTTACAGTTAACGTGAAATCTGTACATGTTGGTGCTCCTGTTACTTCAGCTGCACAATTGTCATTTAGGTAACTTATTGTCATTTCATCAATTAGGAAATTACCATCGTAAACGTCATATGTGCCTGCTGATAAAAATTCATTTGGTTGAAGCTTGATTTGACCATTAGCATCTGTTGTTACAGTTGTAATAGTAGCTTTAGTTGCTTGGTCTTTCAACGTTACAGTAGCATTTCTCCGCACATCACCATTTCCATCTTTAACAGTAATTGTAAAGTCAGTACATGTTGGTGCTGGTTGGACAGATGCTTCGCAATCAGTGTTTGTTGTGAATTTACCGATTTCTTCCCCTGCAATTTCTGCAGTGTATTCATCAGCCTTTAAGCCACCAACCGTTGTACCATCACCCAAAGTGATTTTACCACCTACTGTAGTTTTGGTAGCAACAGGAATGCCATTACTATCCTTGATTGTAACAGAAGTGCCATCAGCGACCATTTTTCCATCCATATCTTTTACCGCTAATACGAATGTTGGACATGTCGGAGCTTGTGTAACGACAAATTCATAACCACAGCTTTCTTTGTACGTTAACTCCACTTCACCTAAATATTGATTACCTTCATAAACAGAATACTTTCCTGGCTTTACACCATTCGTTTCATCTTGTTTATTGGATGTAAAAACAAACTTACCATCCGGAGTTGGTGTCGCTTTTACTTCCGTAGTACCTTGTTTTAATGTTAATTCAGTAATATCTATACGAATTACATTTTGATCGTCCTTCACAACAATTGTGAAGTTATCACATGTTGGTGCCGGTGCAACTTCACCTTCACACTCACTGTCATATTTGACTGTTACGTCTCCTAAAGGCCCTTCTGTTTCATGTGTCACTTGATATTTACCTGCTGGGAAGTTCTTAGGTAATAAAACTTTACCATCAGCATCTAAAGGATGTTGAAGTTCTGTTTCTTTTCCATTTTTATCTGTTAAAGTTACTTTCCCCGATGTAATTAATCCTCCGTCAACATCTTTTACTGTAATTGTAAATTCATCACAGCTTCCCGCCGGTAGCGGTGTTGTATTGACAAGTTCTGTAACTAAATCTGGATTCTGATCAAGCGTTGTAGTTGCATCTAATCTAAATTCAAACTCACTCATTATAGTATAGTCTGTAGGTGCAACTACTTCGCGAACAAAATAATTATTATACGGTACATTTTCAAATGTAATTTCTCCATTTGCATCTGTTGTAGCCGTTTTAATAATATATTCATTATTCGCTGTTTTCTTCACTAATTGGAATTCGACACCTGCAAGCGCTGCGTCTTTCACTTCACCTGTCTCTGAGTCAATTCCAATCTTTTTAAACTTCGCACTACCGCGCGTAGAAGTGAAGCTTGAATCTGAACTACTGAAGTTAAATGCACCACTAAATTTATCCTCAGTTTTTTGATTATTTTCAGTTTGACCACCGTAGTGTAACGTTGCTGTATTTTCTAATGGATTGCCTGATTGTCCGAAGCCAATTGTTTCATATTGCACTTGATACCCTACATTTTCTAGGCTAGGGAACGTTAGCGTAAAGCCACCATCTGCATTGAATGTTACAGGAATACCACGTTGTGCAAGTGTTTGCCAATCGGTATTATTTGATATTCCATTAGCGGTAACATTATATGTTGCAATTCGAATGCTATCTTCTAGCAACCATAAATTATCGCCTGGTAAGTCTGTTAACTCAACATCTGTTCCTAAGTTCGAATTTGACTTATTCACATCTAATGTCCAAGTAATTTTTTCTGTTGCACTGTTTTGATTTGGATCTCTTTTCGTAATTAAGTTATTCGCTACATTCTCATCTAATGTGACTGGAGTCGAGCCAAGTGTGAACGTTTGACTACCCTTTGTCTGGAATGTGGCATTATTCTCATATACATTCCCGTTATCCGTTGCAGTCGTAGAACCGATACCTATAATATTATCCGAATCAATCGTTTTATAGCGTACAACATAGGCTTGATTGTTAATACTAGAATCCAATGTAGGTTTAAAAGTTAATGTAAAGCCACGATCAGATTCTACAGTAATGTCATAGTTGCTAGCATCAATTGGTGTCGTGCCAATCGTACCGCCCGTATCGTTACCACCAAAATTGGTTAACGGAAGGACTTCAATCGTACTACCTGGAACGTAGTCATGCCCATCAACAACAGTATCAACTAATACCGCACCTTGAATATCCTTTTTATTAATATTAACTCTTACATCCCATGTAAATTCACGTGTGGAGTAGTTAAAACTTCCAGATTTACTACCATTATTCACTGTTGTTGTTCCTGGTTCATATTGTGCTCTAGCTGTTTTAGTATAATCTACACCGCCACTAGTCCACTCTGTCATAGCCGTGTTACCGTACCCTTGCGTTTCTACTTGACCATCGTCACCAATTGCAAAAGAAGTTTTGTATATGACTGTAGCAGTTTGACCAGCAGGTACACTAATGCCTGTAATAGTGAAGCCTTTTTTCGAATCACCTTCTATTAAAGCGTAAGTTGCATCTGCTCCATTAAGTTGGACTCTATCCCCTGCATCCTCTATTAACTCATGCTCACCATTGTAAGCACCGTTTGTAAACGTATCAGTTAACGTAAGATTAGAAATAGCCTTGTCTGGATTATCCGATTTAATGTCGATTGTCCAAGTAATCGTTTTATTATCAACATCAATCGTACGAGATTTTGTTAATAAATTTTCACTTAAAGAGTAAGTGCCTGTATTAGATTTTCCAGCACCGTTTGTTACAGTGTTACTTAATGTTTGACCAGTAATATCTGCTTGTTCGATAAAATCTTTCGTATTGTATTTCGATTCATACGTTATTGTGTATGCGTCAGAAGTGTCTCCACCAAAATTAATTGTGAAAGTTTTACCATCACCTGTATTAGGACTAACAGTAAAGTTATTTGTAACATCCGTGCCCGATGAAACATTCGTTTCTACATTCCCATTCGCATCGTTCATTTTATACACTTTAATCGTGCTAAAGTCGATGTCATGTGGGCCTGAAATCGTATCTTCTAGTGTCGCTTGAGCAGCAAGAATATTTAGCAAATTGTGGTTGTAATCAATTCGCCAATTTTTCGTATAGTTATTACCTGTTGCATTATGTTTTTCTAATGCTTTACCATAAGTAATTGTTTGTGGTGCACTGCTGGAACTTTCTTCTGGCTGTCCATCATTTGTGAATGTTACTGTATTGCTAAAGTTTTTTGGACCGTCACGATCTTCAGCATCTAAGTTTACTGCTGTTTTATACGTAATTTTATAAGCATTTCTGCCTGTTAATTCTGCACCAATATCTGCCCAGTCCTTACCAGTAAGTACTGGAGTACCTGAACCAGCTTTATTTTGAACACCTTTCAAATCAACTGTGTATTGGGAAACATTAACTGAACCATCGACAATTGCGTGTCCGCCTGTTGCACTATCTGTCAATGATGCGTTATTTAATACTTTCCCTGCTTCATTCACCCAAACTTCCCATTCCATTACGTGATTACCATCTACTCCTGGAGTAGGTGAACCCGTTGCCGTTTTCTTTACTTTTTCACCGCTCGTTGATGGCTGGAATGTAAATGTAGCTTTAATCGTATCCGTTCCGCCAGTAGCAGCTGGAATTTCTAGTTCTTGTTCGATTTCATCACTAGTTAATTTGAAGCCAGAGTTGAACTCGATTGCTAACGTTTCTGGGGTGTCACTTGCCTGATCGAATTGCATTCCGCTTAATTCTACTGTTACATTATTACCTGAAGTACTGTATGCATAAGTAATGCCGTTTACTGTTTTTGAGCCTTCGAATGCTTGATCAAAATCAATCAATGAATTTGGCAATTGGAACTCAAACGAACTTCCATCTCCCCATGCTTCACCACTTGTATTTTCCATGGGAACAGAGAAATTCACTTCGAAGTTTGCTATTGTACCTGGGTCTAACTCTTGCGTGAACGATCCCGAATCAACCTGTTGACCTCCAATCGTCATTTTAAAGCTAGTAAGATTGGCACCTGTGATTGGTTCTGGAACACCTGCAAAAAAAGTACGCATCTCTTCACCAGCAATAACTCCGTCATCCTCAACTACTGGATTTTCATCGTTTTCTGGTGGTGTCAATCCAGTATCGGGATCTCCTTCCCCCTCCTCCGGAATTACTGGTTCTTCATCTGATTCACCCTCTTCTGGAATTGCCGGTTCATCCGAAGGTTCTTCTTCACCTACAATTACATCATTACCATCCGAACCATCTTCGACGATTTCGTCTGGGTTAATGGGTGGTAATTCACTCGCACTAACCGCTGCAATCGGGCCTAATATCGTTTGCCCAATCAACAACAGCATGAGTGCAAATATGTTTAATTTCTTCATGCTTCTCCTCCTTGCTCTTTCTTGCTTGTAAATTGACTACGTGTTACATAGTGTTGCGAAATGATCGAAACTACTTTTCTATGCATATGCGTCACGTATGCATCCCCTTTCGATGGTAGATTTAATTTATATAGGAAATATATAAATACAATAGGTGGGTAATAACTCAAAAAATACATTTAATTGAACATATGGTGATTATCGGATTATTTTTGATAGTTTGAAGTTTTTTCTTTTATTTATTTTCGTTTAGTTGAAACTAATTATTATCGTAGTCTGTTTAGTAGGTAGAGAGATAAGCTTTTTTTACTTTGACAAAGTCATTAAGGTATCTATTTAAGTTAAATGTTAGCTCGTTGCATCAGTTACGTAAGGTAATTGATAGGCGTTTACGTGATTGTTCACTTAAGCTATCAAGAAATCCGTTGCAACTTACTGGTGATGAGTCTTTGATACGTTGTTATTTACAAAAATTGAAGACGGGCATATTTGGTGAATCTAGGTTGATTTATACGTCTTATGTATGCTAGATATGAGCAGTATGTACAGGTGCTTAGACAGCTTGAGCGTACTACGGGTATTGTGTTGTATCCCTTGCCACTATTTTATGGTTTATTGATATTTCTGTTTCCAGGATCAGGGCAGGCTTTCTTGCGACGCTCGATACTGACACGCTGGAAATGGCTATGCAGAACAGGCATTATCATAACATGGTGATTTTTTCCAAGCGATTAAGGATGGCAATGCCATTCATATGACTGTTGATTAGCGTGAGTTGCTGTTTCTTGTACTGGTCCATGTGGAAATTACGCATGCTGAAATTATTGAGCAGCCGATTGAAACGCTTGTGCTTGTGCTTGTCCAACAACAGACGGAAATTATGTTGTTCGTTTCTTTATTGGAAGACGCGTTTGGTCTGTCGTTACGTGACAATTCGAATTTCTTGGACTGGCGAAGCTAGAGACTCATTATTATCGAAAGAAAGCATTGCTAATTTCTATAGATAGCTACAGGCTAAGCCAGTTCACCTATACTTTGTTAGAGCATCATTTTTCGGGTCGCATGGAGATTATTTGTGGCAATCAGCACAGCCTTAGTCACGAATCGGTAGACAAGCTGGCGATTGACTTTATCATCGCTGACACACCTTTGGATTTCACAGATGTATAGATTGTCCTCATTAACCGCATCCCTACGCCGAAAGATTTGGCGAATATTGAGCAGATACTGCAAAAAAAGCAGACTGGTAGTCTTTCATAATGATAGAATAGCGACCTATACAAAATCTATACAGAAATGACCGCTCCCTAGTGACTGATGTCAGAAGGGGCGGTCATGGATTTTTTATGCTTTGGTTTTTGGGTGGATTAGTGTTGTGGAGGGATGTTAAATGGTTTCTTTTAGTTTTTTGATGGCTTCGATGTCTAGGTGTGTTACTTCTGCGATAACGTCAATTGGGAAATCTTTTTTTAACATTTCAAGCGCAACTTTTGTTAGACTTTTTTCCGCTCCCATCTTTACTCCTATCTTTTCACCTTCTTCTCTGCCTTCTTTTCTACCTTTTTCTATTCCTTTCTCTATTCCCCTCTTCTCTCCAATTTCCTGTGCCCCAGTCAAAATTGCTTCCATTGTTGGAGAAACAAATTCCCTTTCAATTTGACCCATTCCATTTACCTCCTTTTGCACAATCGGTGCCATTGTATTGTTTAATTTTTTGGATAGTTCTTCAGGCAATCGCAATAAATAGTCAATAACTCTTAATGAGCAAATTCACTTCCAGTAAGTTCCTTTGGGCAAAATAAAAAGACAGAATACACCCTTTGGGTTAGAATGAAAGTTCCTACACCATCAATCTACCAAAGGAGTGTGCCTGTCTATGTCTAGCTTATCACACCACCAACAAATTGAGGAAGGATTTCAAACCTGGAACTTACCCTTTTATTTTTCGAAACCTGTAGTACGTCATCTCCTCCATTTTATAGACGGTATGTCTAGTATCGGTTTCACGGGAAAGTTAACGGAAATCCATGCACTCAGTCATCATGCAAAACATCGCACCACACTCGGTCATTTTTTACAACATAGCCCGTGGAATGAGTCTTTTCTTCTACGACAATCAAAAAAACATGTTTTACGAAATATGAAAAAAGACGAGCCGACATTTTTATTGCTCGATGACACCATCTCCCAAAAGACAAAGCCTTCGTCACAGGCAACGTCACCTATACAAGCCACCGGCTTTCATTTTTCGCATACAGACGGAAAAAGCGTCTGGGGACATCAAGTTGTGCAATTAATGATGGCTAATCAACAAACTGCTTTCCCTTTTGACTTCCGTTTATTTTGCAAGGAACAAGACCAGAGTAAAATTGACTTATCCCTTGAAATGATTCGGCAAGTTCCAACTTTTAATCACCCAACATATTTACTTTGCGATAGCTGGTACACCTCGAAAACCATTATTGAAGCAGCTTTTTGTAAGGGGATACATACCATTGGTGCCATGAAAACCAATCGTATTTTGTATCCAAAGGGCATACGGATTCAAGCCAAACAATTCGCCACTCACATTCAACCAACAGAAACCAATTTCGTGACAATTGGGCAGGAAACCTATCGTGTGTACAGATATGAAGGTGCACTCAACGATTTGGCAAATGGCATAGTTTTACTTTGTTGGCCATCCGATGACGAAACATTGGATCCGAAAAACATGCGTTGCTTTTTAAGTACAGATGTCGAATTAACAAATGAACAGATTTTAACCTATTACGGCTATCGCTGGCGAATCGAAACTTATTTTCAACAGGTCAAGGGACATCTGGGTTTTCAAGGGTATCAAGTGCGAAGTCGGAAAGCGATTCAACGTTTTTGGATACTTGTACAATTTGCGTATTTATTTTTAAGTGATATTTATGGAAAAAGCTTTACACAAACTATCCATCTTGTTCGAAAGAACAAATTCGCGAGCATCATTGAGTTTGTGCACAACTCAACCAAACATGGTGCTTCACTTGAGCAAATCAAAAACGAGCTACAAGTAGCCTAATGCATCAGTCTGTCATTTTTTATGGGAAATTTTACATTGAAATATGCTCATTTAGAGCAATAAAATAGAAAACGATGTAAAGTACTGTATCGTAGTCCCTGTTGATTTTCAAAACTTCTCGCATGAGCTTCATTTTAAATGCATAGCGCTTGTCTACGTCTTCTTTTGTGTCATGCATATATTTTATGGCGAGAACCATTTTGCTGAATAGCTTGTCTGATTGCTCTAATTCTTCATAAGAATGATCGATGGTCTTGTATATATTATACGCATAATTCAGTTTTGTGCCAAAATAATTGTAGTGAAATTCGGTGGAGTATTCGCTTTTATGAGGTGAGGTCATGATGGCTAGGGCAACGATTTCTTTGTCATATTTATCAAAAATGCGGTAGAAATATTGAAACATTCGTTTGGCGAAGTCGGGTTCGTTATCACTTTGGATTTCTATGTGAACCAACACCCATTTTTCCTCGCCATCCCTTAGGTGAACTTTGACCAGTTGGTCAGCTATCTTCCGTCCTTTCTTGTCTTTTATAATTTGTTGAAATAGCTCTTGTTGAATAAAATCGGCTTTTTTCGAGAAGTCAACTTGTGCATGTAAATCCGGAGCAAAATACAATAAAAAGTCTTCGAACAATTCGCCAATTACTGTCTTCCACAGACCATCCTGATCGACATTCCCTACTTCATAATCCGTGGAATTTTCCCATATTAACGCTGTCGCCATACTCTTCAACACCTCCATTATTCGTCTTACCTCTACCCTATAACGGAAGGTGTAATATGTAAATTGTTTAGAGAAACCAAGTATTTATTTTGAGCTATGAAAACAAGGGCATATTTCAATTTCCGGGTGAAAAGTGGGACATTTCAAGGGCAAAAAAGGGGCAAATTGAAATTTTTACTTTTTCAAGGGTGGGAAAGTGTTAGTTTTTATGACTCAGAATAATGGGTGGATCAGTTCTCGATATTCGTCGTACAGTTTCCACTCTAGGTAGCACAGTTCGGGCAATTGATCGTACAGTTAGCACGGGGTAGCTCAGTTCTCAACATTCGTCGTACAGTTTCCACTCTAGGTAGGACAGTTCGGGCGATTGGTCGCACAGTTAGCACCGGGTGGCTCAGTTCTCGATATTCGTCGTACAGTTTCCACTCTAGGTAGGACAGTTCGGGCGATTGGTCGCACAGTTAGCACGGGGTAGCTCAGTTCTCAGAATTCGTCGTACAGTTTCCACTCTAGGTAGGACAATTCGGGCGATTGGTCGTACAGTTAGCACGGGGTGGCTCAGTTCTCGATATTCGTCGTACAGTTTCCACTCTAGGTAGGACAGTTCGGGCGATTGGTCGCACAGTTAGCACGGGGTAGCTCAGTTCTCAACATTCGTCGTACAGTTTCCACTCTAGGTAGCACAGTTCCAGCGATTGGTCGTACAGTTAGCACGGGGTAGCCCAGTTCTCAGTATTCGTCGTACAGTTTCCACTCTAGGTAGCACAGTTCCAGCGATTGGTCGTACAGTTCCGCCGGGTAGCTCAGTTCTCAGTATTCGTCGTACAGTTTCCACTCTAGGTAGCACAGTTCCAGCGATTGGTCGTACAGTTCCCCCGGGTAGCTCAGTTCTCAGAATTCGTCGCACAGTATCTAGAATAGGTAATCCAGTTTTATATGAAAGAGCCCTTTCAAATGTGAAAAGGCTCTTTCATTACCAGAAAACCCCAATTTATAAACCCGTTAAAATGATACACACTATTTGTAAACTGCGATTCTTTTATTACAAATACCTCTCAAACCAGCCCGTAATCTCATCCAACCTCGCCACACGCAAGTTCGGCGTCCCCGTGCGCGATAAGTTATGACTTGCATCTGGGAAACGGACAAATTCCGTTACTTTCCCCATGCTTTTCAATGTGATATACAGCTGCTCCGCTTGTTCAATCGGGCAACGGAAATCTTTCTCACCGTGGAGAATGAGCAGTGGTGTCTCAACGTCTTTCGCATATTTCAGCGGTGAATGCTCCCATAGCTTGTCGACATTCGTCATATTCGCGCTGATTTGCCAATCGCTAAAATAATAACCGATATCAGACACGCCGAAGAAGCTAATCCAGTTCGAAATTGAGCGCTGTGTGACGGCTGCTTTGAAACGATCCGTATGCCCCACAATCCAGTTTGTCATGAAGCCACCATAGCTACCGCCTGTTACACCAAGACGTTCTGTGTCAATCCAATTATTTTCTCCAATTACGAAGTCGAGCCCTGCCATGATGTCTTCATAGTCCCCGCCGCCATAATCGCCGCGCACCGCATCGACAAATTCCTGACTATAGCCATGGCTACCGCGTGGATTTACATATAACACACCATATCCTTGTGCCGCCAATAGCTGCAATTCATGGAAAAATGTATTGCCATACATCGCATGCGGTCCACCGTGGATTTCGACGATGAGCGGGTATTTCTTGCCAGCCTCGTAGCCCACAGGTTTCATCAGCCAGCCATGCACGTCCCAATTGGTGGCTCCTCGGTAGACGATTGTTTCTGGCTCAACGAGTTCCACTTCTTCCACATAGGTTGCGTTGAATGAAGTGAGTGCCTGGCGTTCGCCCGTTGTAATGCTTTGCTTATATAACTCGCCTGGGTTGATAGCATTGCTAACCGCGACCAACGCAAACGCACCATCCGCAGAAACGTCATAGCCATAGACGTGTTCATTGTCTGGTGAAGCTGGATATACCTCCCCTTCAAGCGTCGCAAAATACAATTGGACATCGCCCATTGTCGATAATTGAAAATAGAGCTGGTTGTCTTGCGTCCAAACGGCTGCTGGCGCACTCGCTCCTTGCTGATGATCCGCAACTGAATAATCTCCAACTGGCGCATCGATGCTTTCCGTCAAATTCACCAGTGTCTCTTGTTGCATATCATAAACGTATAAGTCACCATGTGTGGCATTTTGATAGGTGCGGTCTGAGCCTACGAACGCGATGTATTGGTCATCGTATGAAAATCGCGCACCACCGTAATAGCCTTCTTCTTCAATTAGCACGGTCTCTTCCTTCGTCTCAATATCAACGAGGAATAACGGCTGGCGGAATTCATAATCCAAATTTTCTTGCCGATTTACGCCCATCACAAGCTTTTTCCCATCATGTGATATCGCCTGTAATCCATGCTGAAAATTACCTTCCGTGAACTGTGTCACATCTCCCGTTTCAATATCGACAACTCCGATTTGTCTAAACGTATCTTGCGGTAGCAGCCCTGCACCGTCCATCTGATACTTCATGGTCGTTACACGATATGGCTCTGGCTTTTTCTTGTCCTCTTTTTCTTCTTTATCCGTGAATGTCTTGCCCTCTTTGACGACTGCGTTGACCCAGATTTGCCGACCACATGGCGACCATAGGAAACTCGACACGCCTTTTTCAAACGTCGTCAACTTCTTCGCTTCCCCGCCTCTTGCCGACAAGATGTACACTTGATTTTTGTCTTCACGATCCGATAAAAAAGCAATTCGTTTGCCATCCGCCGACCATTTTGGTGATGAGACACTGCCTTTGCCATGCGTCCACTGTGTCACCTCATTCGACACTAAATCCACGTGGAATACATTCGACACGTACTTATTATCCTCCTGCTCAATATGCGTCTTCACAAACACAGCTTCCTTGCCATTCGGCGCCAGCTGTGGATTTGTCACAGACTGTAACGTGAACAAATCATCGACCGCTACTTTACGTTTTTCCATCATCCATTCCCCCTTATTTTTTCTCTACCTACTTATTTCGACACTCGTAGGAGTTTTCCTTTTTTCGTGGATTTTCCAGAAAAATAAAAAGCCTCTCCGAGATAATAATGGAGAGGAGTTTCGTATGTAACAATTTTTCCACTTAATCTTTTATCCTTGATGAGAATTTCATATAGTTCTTCAAATCCTCGTAAAAGTTTTCACGCGTCCCAGCCAAAATAATGAGCAATAAATCTCCGTTCTCCAATCTCTTGACACGGTAGGCCAGTTCATAGTTAGTCTTATTGTGACGGATATCTAATGAAGAAATTCCAGCTAAATCCCCTTTTTTTGATTCACCTAAAGTAGGATCTAGCCGAAGACTTTCTATTGCACTTTGAAATTTCCCTTGCAATGCCTTATCGTTTTTTATCGATTTCAAAAACTTTCTTGCACCAGGCAAGATTTCAAAATTCAACAGCTCGCTTTTATTCATCATCATCCAAGTCCTTAAAGAAATCTTCCGTACTTGTGTATACTTTTCCATCACGACTTTCGGCAATCAATTGCTCCAAAGCTGGTTTAATCTGTGATTTTCTATAGGTAAACTCCTTCACCATCTCTTCACCGGATTCATAACCTTCTTGGATTAAATCACGCAAAATATACTCGCTGAAATCCACAGCCTCTCCGATAGGTTTTATCACAAGACTGCCATCCACTACTTCACAAATCACTTCATCATCTATCTGAAGTTGGTCGTAGAACTCTTTTGGAATAGTTATTTGCCGTTTTTTTGACACAGATATTTTTTTAGCACTTGGCATGCTTACTACCTCCCGTGAAAACTTCTCTGCATTCACCATAGTATATGCCTCCTTCTTCACTTACTATACTCATTTCCGGGAACCCACTTCTTGGTTCCCTTCATTATATCAGTTTTGCAAGTTTTGTTAAACGTTTTGCAAAGAAATTTCCTTCATGAATTCTTTGCTATACTTGGAAGTACAATGTGATTTATTAAAAGACAGAAAGGAGTTAAAAAATTATGAAACTGCGTCATAGCATATTTTTTGTATGTAGCATTCTTCTTTTATCGGCCTGCCAAGAGGTAACAACAATACAGCCGATAGAAAATGATATTCCTACTTTAGAAGAAGATGAGCAGCAGGTTGAGCAAGAAAAGACACCTATTGAAACAATAAAAGAAGACGTTCTATATTCTTGGGAAGTACAGGATGGTGAACAGACAGCGGAGCTTTACCTCGTAGCCGATGGTGGTACAACGGAAGAAGGGGGTAAGCAATACAACGGAAATCTGGCATTCTATTTGGGAGATGACACATATGGTGTCTTGCAGGAACATTTAGCTGGGGATCTTGAAGCCGTTAGCATTAATCTAGACAAGTCACCATTCAAAATACATACATTCGGGGATCAAACAATGATTACATGGATCAACCCCGAAGCAGCGAATAGCAATACGCTTACTATGTGGACCTATACAGACGGTGAGATGCAACCGGTTACTTTTGACAGTGATGCTCGACTTGTCATTACGGGTGATCAAGTGAAATTCATCGAAGGCCACTATTTACAAACGTATATCTACAATAATGGTAGCGATGAAAGCGAAGGCATCGGCTGGTTTTATACGACTTGGCAGTGGAATGCGGCTGAACATGACTTTGCAACATATGCTATAACACAGTATATTCAAGATGATATGTATGGATGGGAATCAGGTGAATACAACACGAAGTTATGGCATGAAAATGAAGCCGAGTATATCTCATTTCCTCATATCACATTGACGAATGACTTCTTAGAGTCGATTAAAAAAGGAATGCTTCTCGATAATTCATTTCGTTTAGGAGATTCCATTGACAAGGTACTGGAAAAATCCTCAGATTATCTGCACCATGATTATTATGAAGGTGGTATTTATTACGCATTCCCTGGCGGCAGTAGTTACTTTTACGATGAATCAACACGGAAAATCACTTTTATTACACTAAACGGTGGTTTAATCACCAATGATATCGATTCCATAATCTCCATTCTGGGTGAGCCTGCTGATAGTGGCTATGACGACATAGAAAGAACAAATTATGCATTTTTTTACTTTGGAGAGTATCGTCTGAAAGTGGACAGTACTGAATCTGGTAAACTAACTGGGTTTTGGTTAACCGTACAATGATAACGTGTAGTGCGACAAAAACTCCGGCTACTTCTTCTAAATGAAGCAGTAGCCGGAGTTTTTTATTCATAAGCGAAGGTCCACAGGCTACAAGGGAGAACCACGAAACTATCACGGCTTGCCACCTTCAATCAACCCACTCCCCTGTATAGACGGATTGTGGGCGAAAAATCGTGTTATCACTCAACTGCTCTATCGCATGTGCCGTCCAACCAACAATTCTTGCGGCACTGAATGTCGGTGTAAAAAGTGCAGGCGGCATATCAATCGACCGCATAATGGCAGCTGCATAATATTCAACATTGGTGTACAATTTTCGACCTGGCTTGTAGATATCCAACAAAGTAATGATTTCTTTTTCAGCGACTGTTGCTAAATCTAACCAGTCGTCCTTCCCCGCCATATCGATACATGTATCCCTTAATACAATCGACCGCGGATCTTCTGTTTTATAAATACGATGGCCGAATCCCATAATTCGTTCACCATCCTTCATTTTCTTTTCAATGACTGGACGTATATTTTCTGGTGCTTTGATTTCCTCTAATAATTCGATGACAGCCGAGGGTGCGCCGCCGTGTAACGGGCCTTTCATTGTTCCAATGGCTGACGTGACTGCTGATGTTAAATCCGATTCAGTTGAAATGGTGACACGCGCTGCAAAGGTGGAGGCATTCAAACCATGCTCCATCGTCAGTTTCAAATACGTTTCGAGTGCCTCGATTTGCACTTCATTCGGAATAACGCCTGTTAGCACCCACAAATAATTCGCCGTATGAGATAATGCTGGGTTGGCTTCCACAATTGGTTTCTCCTGCTGATTTCGATAATGGCGTGCGATGATTACGGGTAGAGCGGCTGTCAACATGATTGCTTGGTCCTCGATGGTTTGCTCGTTAAAATTTGCGTGTGCATAAGCTGAAATGGTTGTCCGCATGGCATCCATCAAGGGCATATCATTAGGAAATGCATCAATGATTGCAGTTATATGTTGAGGTAGTAACCTTCCTGCTATCATTTTTTCTTTCATTATTCTTTGTTCATTCCCCCCTGGGAGACGCCCATGCCACATGAAGTAAGCTATTTCTTCAAATGAATGAGACGATATGAGATTACCTACTAAAACGCCGCGATAGCGCAATTCCCCTTTCTCTCCATCGACAGATGCAATTTTCGTATGAACAGCGACAACATCTTTCAACCCTTTTTGAAACATAACCATTCCTCCCTCTTTTCATTAGTATAAAGCGGAGGTATGATTATGGAAATTGAATGTTTTTCATTGAAATGATTAATTTTATTAATTGCAAAGGAGTGACCTCATGGATTATCAATGGCTGAAAACGTTTGCGATTGCCGCTGAAACATTAAACTTCCGCAAAGCTTCTGAGAAATTGATGTTGTCCCAACCAAGTGTTACCGTCCATATCCGACTACTCGAGGAACAACTGGGTACGAAGCTGTTTGACCGTGTGAACAACCGTGTCACTTTGACGGATGCAGGTAAAGTTTTTTACCCTGAAGCAATTCGACTCACGAACGATGTCGATGCGAGTGTCAATCGTATGCATGCATTTTCGCAAGGCTATCGCCGAAATTGGACCATCGCTATTTCACCGTTAATGGCTGAGACGATTTTGCCTTACTTTTTGCGGACATTCATCGAGCGTCACAGGGACATCGAAATCTCTATTCGCATCGAAGAATCTGAAGTTATCGAACAGCTTGTTGACAACGGAGATGTCCATCTAGGCATCTCTGCGCTGGATAGCAAATTTAAAAATATTGATTCAACTCATATGTATGAGGACCCCATTCTATTCATCATGCCTACTGATCAATACGATGAAGAAACCGGTCCCCCCATTCATATCCCTGACGTACTTCGGAAGAATTATTTATTGACCCATCATCATCCCGTCTTTTGGGACGACTTGCTCGTTACACTTAACAAACAGATTCCAGGTATTCGAACGATGAAAGTAACGCAAGCACATATTGCAAAACGCTTCATCCAGGAAGGGCTCGGCGTCTCTTTTCTGCCCCATTCCATTGTGCGACGCGAATTAATGGAAGGTAGACTGATGCAACCGCATTTCGACCTGTTCGACTTACCAACCGTCTCGACGTATATCCTTGTGAAAAAGAAAGGCAATCTTGAGGAAGAATTTATGAATGAGATTGCGAAGTTTTATTTTGGCTAATCAAACCCAAAACCCTCTCCGCCACGGAAAGGGTTTTTAACTACTCTAATGCTGCCAATTGGCTTCTGATATAATTCCCCCGCGCTTCAATATACGCACAGATATACGCTGGTTCTTGATCGAACACTTCCAGATTGTCCTTTTCATATGGATCTTTTTCAATATAAGGCCTGATGTGAGCATGTAATGCTGCTATTTTGGGCTTCAAATAATCTACAGTAAATTTGTTCGTCAAAATATCTTCTAGCAGGTTTTTATAGTGAGTACGAAACGTTTTCACATCTAATATTCGGGCTGTAAGTGTGTTAAACCCTTGGACTCTTAAATAGTCTTCTTCCATGATTTCCCCATCAACATCTCTTCCCCATGTCGCATCATAATCCCACGGAACCACCTCAAACAAACTTGTTTCTCCATTGCGGTACAGTGCATAGTTATGGACAAAACCATCAAAGTTTTGAGTGAAAACGACCCCGGCAAGCCAACGGAGATACTGGTCAATGTTGACGTACTTGATGATTTCGGTTTCAAATTCATCTTTGGTCAGTGTATTAATCATAAAAATCAGCTCTTGTAAATAAACCTCATCCTGCGCTGTTCCACACTTTTTTTCATAGCCAAGGCTGAGCGATTCCTTTACTTTTTTATCAAGATCACTCATTAACGAAAAATTAGCATCGCCATCTACCGCATAAAAAATCGCTCCTTTTGGCAAATGGCGATTCACTAGGAAACATTCATCCACTGACTCTAGCTCCAAGTAAAGTCCCTCATTCCCCCCGTTCATCTTCAAAAAAACGAAGCGTGATTTGGGGGATAAACAGCCAATTTCATCGAAAAAATCAAAGGATAATTTGTTTCTTATGAATGATGGGTCTTGAAATTCTGCATTCCAATGAACTTCCTTTGCCTGCCGATACATACCCGGTTTGTAAAAACTGACATGATACGATTTCTTACGTAAATCACGAATATGCGAACCACGATAGGCTAGATCAATGGCATATTTCTTCTTGTGAATTGTCAGCTTCGCAGCCACTGGATCGTCCTGCCAAATATCTCTTCGTAGTTCGCTTTTATTTGATGGGTGAATAAAGAGCTGATATTCGGGAATTAGCATACACACTCTTCCTTTTGCCGTTTACTGTATTCGTATGAATGACCTGTGCAGAATGCTACCCCATAATTTATTGACAACAAGTAAGCGATTGTCTCTGTCTCATTTTGGACAGCCACGTACCTTATAGAAGGGGAGTTATTTGCGCTTCCTAAAAAAGAAAGGAGGTTAGGATATGTCTAATTTCTCTATGGACAATATACAGCGAGCAGTCGATAGTGCTAGGCACTCTGGGCTAAACGATTTCTTTTTTCAAGAGCCTACGAGTAACCGAGGACGTTCCAATCGTTGTGGATGTGGTGAAAATCGACGTCGTACAAGCAGGAGGCGGACTTCTCGCAACCAAAGACCTTCGAATACAAGACGTTGTACTTGCTGCGTTAAAGGACATTCGAACTCAAATCGATGCACTTGTCGCGTTTTAGGGCAATCGAAATCGAATCGATGTACTTCACGGAACCAAAGACGGACAGATCGGAACCGACGGACTTGTAATAACCGAAGGCCTTCGAACTCGAATGGCTGTAATCAGCGCGGTTGTGGCGGTGTCTACCGGCGAAATCGCTGGTAACTAGTAAGATGAATGAGGATTGTCAGGTATGTCGAGATGTAGCGACTTACTTGGCAGTCTTTTTTTATAGACCGTGTGATTTTGTATGGAATCCCTGGTGAACATGATTTCGAACTGTATAGATTATGTATAGGTACCCATTCTATGATTAGCAGTAAAATCGACCTACTTTTTCATGTAATATCTGGTAACCCTGTAATGAGTAAACTAGGCATATTATGTCGAATAACAGCCTTTAACATCTGTTAATGATGTCTTTTTTTGTCGAAATACTCCTTTTTTAGAACCAATTTGTTGACTGTTTCCCGAATCTTCTTTATTATTGAACTAAATAATCAGCCAGTTCAAACTAGGACATATTACACTTGTAGGCGCTCTACCAAGCCATCAATCACGAGATACGTATTATTTTCTATCTATCAACGGAAGGTGTTGATGCTACCGACATAATTATTTATTCGAAAAACTATGCACTTTAAATAGGTTGACTTCAAGATATTTAAAGACAGTATTTTAAAGATTAAAATTAGAAATGGGGTCATATGAATGAAATTCACAGTTGGTAATAAATTACTAGGCGGGTTCTTAATTGTAGCCATTATTCTTGGCGCCATTAGCTCTATATCTTATTTCAACATCAAGAAAATAGACAGCGCTTATACTGATTTGGTTGATCGGCGATCAATTATTGAAACGCATGCATTGAATATGGAAATCAATGCCTCTCGGGAAATTAGTACCTTGCGAGGTATACTATTAGAAGAAGAGGGTACAGAAGAAGAATTAGCGCAAGTGATTACCCTACTTGATGAATACATTGAGGCTGCCTACAAGCTTGCTGATAACCAAGGACACCAAGATACACTTACTCAGCTTGGCACGATGAACGAGGAATTTAAGAAGGAGTCAGACAAAATTATAAGTTTAATGAAGTCTGATCCAGAACAAGCCAATAGCCATGCTTTTTATGTCGTTATACCTTTAGTAAAAGAGATACGCGTGCTCTCGAATCAAATAGCTATGGAACAAGCCGAGCTTATGGATGAAGCAAGTATCGCCAGTTCGGAATTGGTTACCTCTGTTACTTTGACAATTCTTACTTTAAGTGTGATTGCTTTTATTTTGGCCATTTTAATAGGTGTCATCATTACTCGAATGATTACAAAACCGATTTTATTAATCGAAAGTGCTGCTGAGGAAATCGCGTCGGGCGATTTAACTCAAGCAGACATAAAGGTGAAAAATCGTGATGAAATAGGGAATCTTGCAACATCCTTTAACCAAATGAAAACGAATCTTCAACGATTAATTCACCAAGTTAGCATAGATGCCGAGCAAGTTGCGGCAACTTCAGAACAGCTTTCTGCTGGTGCTGAACAGACCAGTCTAGCAACTGAACAAATCTCAATTGCCATTCAAGAGGTAGCTGTAGGTTCAGAAACACAGGTTTCCCATGCAAGAGGGGCTTCTCAAGTAGTTGCCGAAATCTCAAGTGGGATGAATCAGGCTGCAACTTCTATACAATCTGTTGCTGATTTAACGACGACTACAAGCGAAAAAGCAAGTGCTGGAAATACTGTCGTTACCCAAACCGTTGAACAAATAAATCTTGTACACCAATCCGTAAGTGAAACGAGAGAGGTTATTAACGCCCTAGGTGAAAAATCAGGGGAAATTGGTCAAATCGTTGAATTGATTACGCAGATTGCTGATCAGACGAATCTCTTAGCTTTAAATGCTGCAATTGAAGCTGCGCGGGCTGGCGAACATGGTCGTGGATTTTCAGTCGTTGCTGATGAAGTGAAAAAGTTAGCCGAGGGATCTGGAGAGGCTGCTGGACAAATCCGTAATCTTATTCTAGAAATTCAAACGGAAGCAGATAATGCCGTTCAATCTATGAGTCTTGGGTCATCCGTTGTCGAAAAAGGGATTGATATGGTTCATCAAACAGGTGAGGTCTTTAAAGATATATTGGTCGCTATTGAGCAAGTAACCGCTGAATCACAGGAAGTTTCCGCCATTATTGAGCAAGTGAATTCAAGCTCACAAAATATGGTAGATACAATGGAAGGGGTAGCTTCTATTGCTGAACAATCTGCTGGTAACACACAGAATGTAGCTGCTTCAGTAGAAGAACAAAATGCCTCCATGCAGGAAATATCGGCTTCAACAGAAGCCCTGAGTTCAATGGCTCAAGATTTACAAGAAGCGGTTAGTACTTTTAAAGTATGATAAAACAAAAGCGCAAGCGCCTGTTCAGGGGCGACAGGTATAAGATGGATTGGCGAAGAGGCGGTTTTTGCCTCATAAAGGGGGGATGAAGTTCAATCCCTCCCCAGTAAATACAGCTTATGACCCGAGCCCCTAGGCGCTGGAGCCTAGACGTGAAATCTCTACGTCATAACTTATCCACAGTACGAGATTTTATAATTTCCTATACTAGCGTTGCATAAAAATAAAATCCATTTGTCAAGTGAATATTACGTTCGTTTTATGGTAAATATGGGATATTTTTATATAAAACGAATAAAAAACCCCTTATAATAAGGGATGAGGGTAATTCTGTCCAAATCCCAAACCATAAGGAGAAACCATGGACAAGTATACCATAAAAACTGTATTCAATGAATACATTTATCCACTCGATACACATGTTGTACAAAAAATGATTGATCATGCCAATATTGATAAGTATGTGAAGAAGCTTGATACCCTGACGTTTACAAAGCTTTTCATCTATGCCCAATTACAGGGGTTACCGAGTCTTAGACGAATTAGTGAAAAAGTGAAGCGTAAAAAAACTGTACAAAGAATAATTGGTATCGTTAGCATTAGTAAATCCCAACTCTCACGAAAGTTGGGGAATATTCCACCTGAAATATTCAAGGTAGTCTTGCATCATCTTATTCAAAAACTCCATCAACAAATTGGTCCGAAAAAGGCAGACGCGGCACTTGGGAAAATCCATTTAATCGACTCTTCCACCATTTCAATGTGTCTTAGTCAATATCGGTGGGCGGATTTTCGTGATACAAAAGCCGGTGTAAAAATGCATACATCTATCATTTTTTCAGATGGGATATCTTACCCAAACGATGTGATTATTACACCTGCCAGACCCTCTGATTTAACACAGTTAGATGCGTTAATCGTACAGGATAAAGAGGCTCTTCATGTGTTCGACCGGGGTTATTTCGATTTCGACAAGTTCGATTTCTATTGCGAGAACGGAATTCGTTTTGTCACGCGTATCAAGTCCAACACCATCATTCACTTGATAGAAGAGCTACCTGTAGATTCTTCCTCGGCAATTACACGGAGGGCCATCGTAAAAATTGGGAAGATGAAACATCCCCTTTATTTGATAGAGGCATTGAATGGTGAAGGAAAAAAGATCTCGATTGTGTGCAATGATGCGAAAAGAAGTGCCCAAGAAATTAGCGACCTTTACCGCAATCGTTGGCAAATTGAATTGTTTTTCAAATGGATTAAACAGCACTTAGTTTTGAAAAAGTGTTATGGAAAAAGTGCGAATGCGGTATTCAATCAAATTTATATTGCCATGATTACTTTTTGTTTAACACTCTTATTGAAGACGAGATTAGGCTATAAAGGTACTCTGCTTCATTTATTCGAATGGATTAGTGACCTTTGGGCCAAAAAACTCTCCGAGTTGGTTGAGAAACTATTCAAGAAACCGAAACGCTCGTCAAAAGGACGACGGCGAATGAATCACCAACAAATCTTTGAAGAGACCGAGTCGCAGTACGTTCAAGGTGATACTGCCCATTTAGATGGCCTAACTTACGACCCAATCATTTAACTTTATACATGTGTAAAAAAATGGATTTAGTTACCCGGTTCGGTAGGGTATCCCCTTTTTTTATTTAAAGCAGAAAACGCTGTTGGATTAATATTACTTTTATTACATAAATTTAATTTGAATGACACTTCTTTTAAAGTTGACAAACTAATAAATACTTTATGCAACGCTAGTAAATTTCCTAGACATAAACAAAACCCCTTACAGCTTATAAGTAAGGGGTTTTATTCATCACTGTGTCACTTGCTCTTTCAATGAGCGCCTCAAAATTTTACCGGTTGTATTTTTCGGTAGTTCATCCAAAAATTCAATGCGTTTAGGTACTTTGTATTTGGCTAGACGGTCCGCACAGTAGGCTGTTATGGATGCTTCGTCAGTTGCCGCACCTTCTTTCAAGACGACGAAAGCATGGACCACTTCGCCGAAATCGACATCTGGTAAGCCGATGACTGCTGCTTCAACGATGTCACGGTGCGCGAATAATACTTCTTCGACTTCACGTGGGTAAACGTTGTAACCGCCGACGATGACAAGATCCTTTTTGCGGTCGACAATATAGAAGTAACCGTTTTCATCTCGCCTGGCCATATCACCTGTATACAACCAACCATCTCGAATTGTCACTTCGGTTTCTTCTGGCATTTTGTAGTAGCCCTTCATGACGTTCGGTCCGCGTACGATTAGCTCGCCGACTTCACCATCTGGCACATCTTCCCCAAGCTCATTGACGATTTTATTTTCGACATTGATAATCGAAGTGCCAATCGAGCCTGGAATGCGCTCGCGATCGAGTGGATTGAAGCAAGTAACCGGTGATGCTTCGGATAGGCCGTAGCCTTCCGAGATGCGCACGTCAAATTTCTCTTCGAAATTATGGAGCAAGGCGACTGGCAATGATGACCCACCTGAGATGGCAATCCGAACCGATTTGAAATCTGCTGGATTACTATCTGGGAATTGATAGAGGAAGTTGTACATCGTCGGCACGGCCGCGAATATCGTTGCCTGTTTTTCTTTGACGATACTGAAAATATCCCCTGGCGAGAAACGTGGAACAAGTAAAATTGTTGCTCCTTTGACGAGCGGCGCATTAACGACTACTGTTAAAGCAAACACATGGAACACCGGTAACGTCGCTACAATACGATCACTTTCCGAGTAGCCCAAGTAATCCGCGACGTCGCGTGCGTTAGAATACAAGTTACCATGTGTCAGCATAGCGCCTTTTGGACGTCCTGTTGTGCCTGACGTATACAAAATGACAGCGGTTTCATTTTCATCTATAGCAACAGGCTCGATGTTTGGCTTCCCTGTGGCAATAAGCTGTGTGAATGGATGAACTTTCATTTTCACCGCTTCAGGTAGTGCGGCAATTTTTGCTGGTGTTTCAGGAACTGTTTCGCAAATCACATAATGCCCAACAGTCGGAAATGCCCCCGCTGCCTGTTCCACAAGTGGCAATAAAAGATCGAGTGCGATCACTGCCTTCGCGTCACTGTTATGTATGATGTACGAAATTTCGTCTGGCGTGTAAATCGGATTGACTGGAACTGCCGTCGCACCAATCCGCATCGTCGCATATAGCGAAATAAGGAAATGTGGTGTGTTGCCAAGTAAAAATGCAACATTATCTCCTTTTTCAATTCCCAAACCTTGTAATGCTGAAGCGAACATCGATACCGACTGGTCAAACTCGGCGTACGATGTATCTTTCCCCATAAAGTGATAAGCAATTTTTCCGGGTTGCGTCGTTGCCGTTTCGTGCACACGTGAAACTAAATTCATTTAGTCATCCCCCCACATTTTTTGAATGAACAATCATTCATAACTCTGTCATAATCATTATATAAGAAAAGTTCTGATAATACAATACTAGTAAAACAATAAGGTAGGATATAGTGCAATCCTACCCCTTAGGTAGGATACAGTGCGATCCTACCCTGGTGCTTTAATATGCGCGAGGTAGCGCCAGCGTATTAAATAAAAATAACAAATTTGCATCAACGTAAAGACAAGTAAGACAAGTACAAGTTCTTTGACTATCGAAATCTCGGCCAGTGCATCCCAAATCACTTGTAGTGCTAGAATTGCAAACGAACTATGGACAAATGCCACACCCCAAGGGAAGAAAAACTGGGGGATTAATTGTCGATTGACGATTTTTTTGAATTCCCGATCTGTAATTCCCATGCGTCGGAGTACATCAAACTGTTTTCGATCACGCTCCAGTGAGGTATACAGTCTAAAATAAATAAAGCTGCCCGCTGCCAAGAAAAATACGGCTGCTAATAGTAACCCGATGAACAAAAGCAACGAAAAAGTCGTTCGGATGACTGAATAGTTCAAGCCTGGATTGACGAAGGAATACGGCAGTTTTTCAGGTGTCGTCCCCGCGAGAAATGATTCTGTATCAGTCGCATCAATCGATAGTCCGATATCCTTTGTCTCCTGCCAATCCGGCACATTGAAGGCGTAATACGTAAATGAATTTAATTCATTTGTAAACACGATGTCAAATACCTTATCATAATCCGTATCATTCAAGACGATAGCGTTTTGAGCAATGGAATACGATGAAAACAAATGATAGGGGTACGCCCCTTCAATCTTAACCAACACCTCGCTTTCTTCAAGAAATGTTCTCACTGTTCGATTATTCAGCTGATCATAGGACGAAACCGAAGGCGGCAAAAACAATGCCTCCCCCGCCTCTAAATCAACCTTTGGATAGCCAAATGAAAGAGCCAGCATATTAATAGCAGAAAGCTTCAATACAGCAACCGGATTTGACGTGTATGATGACGTCTGTTCCAGTACTTGAAATCGGATCATCGAATAATCGATTTTGTCGGCATTGAGTTCATTGACCAGTTGCGCAATATGCTGGCGTTCACGCTCATTGTCTTGCTGACTTTTGTAAATAAGACCTAGCGGATGCATTTCACGGTACTGAGAAGCGAATGAAGTCAATGATGCTAACAGACCAACTGACATGAACGCAATGGTCGACACCATCGTGACGATAAAAAACATACGTGCATTTTCACGCAATCGGACAACGCCTTCTGATATTGATAGCAGCCAAAAATGATTCCAATATAATCGTTTCCGTTTGCGAATCTGATGCAATAGTAATGGTAAGGAATCCGTGAAAAAGTAAAATGTTCCAATTATAGCCAAAGGTGGTAGAAAAAACAGTAATTCAATGACGACCGAGTTCGTTGCACTCACTGCCATTAAATATGCTGCTCCAAGAAACAGTAACCCAAAATAACCACGGCTCTTCGAATAGCCATACGCTCCTTGACTTCCCGCTTCCCCTTGTATAAGATCAGCCACTTCTCCCGTCCGAATAAACACCGGCGCAACAATTGATATAATGACAAATAAACTCATAAAAGCACCAATCGTTAGTGCAAATGGTTGCCATGAAAAATAGAGCGGTAAGGCTGGTAATAACACAATTTCTCGGACAATCATAAAGAAAAACTTTGAAAACATATAGCCGAGAAACGTCCCCGCAGCGATAGATGTCATACCGATAAACATCGTTTCAGTAAAAATCAGGCGATTCAACTGACGTTTGGCCATACCCAAATGAAGTAAAATACCAAACTCTTTGGACCTCGCCTGCAAAAATGCCCGCATCGAATAAAACAAGAAAAATACCGTAAAAATATACAAAATAATTTCTGCCGCACCCATTCCCGTGATGGCAATTTCTTGGATGAATCTGTCCTCAATGGATGGATGAAATAGCAACATCGAATACAAGAAAAATACCATAACGGAAAAGACACTTGCCATGAGAAAAGCGGCATAGATGCGTCGATTGCGAACGACATTACGGTAAGCGAACTGACGAAAGGTCATGTACATTTCCTCCGAGCAACGACAAGACGTTCAAAATACGTTGAAAAAACGTCTGACGCCTTTCATCTTTATAAATTTCATTAAAAAATTCGCCATCCTTAATGAACAGAACCCGATCACAATAACTGGCGGCAATCGGATCATGTGTCACCATAATCACCGTTTTTTTCTCGGTTTTATTAATTTGACTGAGCAGTTCAAGGACATCCCTAGCTGATTTCGAATCCAAATTTCCCGTCGGCTCATCTGCGAGAATAATTTTTGGCCTGTGAATCAAAGCACGACCAATTGCCGTTCGCTGTGCCTGTCCACCCGATAACTCATCCGGTCGGCGGTTCAAAATATCTGACAAATCCAGGCGTTTAGCAAATTCCAAAATACGTTTCTCCATTTCAGGAACAGCAATCCCATCCAGCGTCAGTGGCAATACAAGATTTTCTTCTACTGTCAGCATTTGAAGGAGATTAATATCTTGAAAGACAAAACCAAGATTACGTCGTCTGAATAAGGCCAAATCATTTTCTTTCAGCGCTTCCGGTTCAATGCCATTGATCATCAGACGTCCATAGGTCGGCACCGTAATCGTCGAAATCAAGTTCAACAACGTCGTTTTCCCACTGCCGGAAGGTCCCATCACCGCAACAAATTCGCCTTCCTCCACTTCAAAATCGAGGCGGTTCAATGCCCGGTGCATCACTTTTCCCTCATAGATTTTCGTCACTTCCGTCAATTCCACGATTACGTTCCTTATCATCCGCTTCTCCCACCTCTCCATTTTTAAAGAGGACAGTCACCGTTGTCCCTTTGCCAAGCTCCGAGTCAATCGCTAACGGATGTCCCAATCTGTTACACACTTCTGATGCGATATACAATCCCATCCCAGTCGACTCACCTGTGAGTCGACCATTTTCACCAGTAAAGAAAGCCTTCGTCACGCGGTTCAAGTCCGACGAGGGAATGCCAATTCCTTCATCTCGAATCAATAGCTGGATACCCTGTTCTGTACTAGTCGCGGTTAGATGGACTTTCTTCCCTTGCTCAAATGTATATTTCACCGCATTGGTTATGAACTGCCCAATGACAATCTTCAACCACTTCATATCCGTAGCAACTGTGAATTTCTCATCAATTGAAATAACAGGAAACACACCATTTGTGATGAATAGCCGTTTATGCTCTGTCACAATTTCCTGCACAACCGTTTTCAGCGCAGCCCGCTCAATTTGCATATCCTGCTCAAACGTTTCAAGACGTGCATTGACCAATACAGAATCGAGACCACGTCGTAATTTGTCAATTTCTTCATTGATACTATCGCGGTCCAAATCATCTTGTTCCTGTAACAGCAATCCTATGACAGAAATCGGTGTTTTCATCTGATGGACCCATTGATTCATAAAATGGAGCTGTCGGTGTTGAGAAGCATATAACAGCTGCACTTCGTTTTGGTACAGCTTGTACAAGTCACGTGTGAATTCTGTTGTTTGCCGATGTTCCGGCGCTTGCGCATGGCGGATTAGTGCATCTTCCATCTTATCTGGCTTACGCGTAATCGCTGCATAAAAGGATCGTCTCATGATGAATTTGCCAACTAGATACCCCACAGTTAACAGCATGCTCATACTAATAGCGTAAACTGCGGTATTGAAATTTCGGAAGCCATCCAGCCAGTATAATAGTAAAATGAACAGCACGAGTAGTATTTGAAAAAGAAGAAAGGGCACATGCTCGCTAATGAAAATTCTAAATTTTTTCATGATTCCTCCGGTGCCAATAAGAAGCGATACCCCGCGCCACGTACTGTTTCAATGGACGATTGAATGTCGTAATCAGCCAATTTTTTACGAACCCGGGTCATATTAACATTTAATGTGTTTTCATCGACAAAAGATTGGTCGTCCCATAGCTCTTCCAATAATTTTTCACGTGACACCACTTTGGGCGTCGCATCGATAAGCAATTCTAAGATAACACATTCTTTTTTTTGCAAAGGTACAATATTATTGCGAACTTGCAACTCCATCCGTTCGATGTATAAGTTGAGTACCCCGGCCTTCACGGTACGTTCGGATTGGTTCGGTGCATATTCGCCAAACGTTCTACGTAAATGACTTCTTATTTTTGCAAGGACGATTTCATAGTGAAAAGGTTTCGTAATGAAATCATCGCCGCCATTTTCCAACGCAAATACTTGGTCCATGTCACCAGATCGCGCGGAGATGAATAGAATAGGACATGTCGTATGTTGGCGAAGTTGACGACACCAATAATAGCCGTCATAAGAAGGCAAGTTTATGTCAAGCAAAACAAGATGTGGATCGAATGCCAAGCATTCCTCAGTGACACGCTCAAAATCTTCGACAATGGCAACGTCATATTGATATTTCCTTAATGTGTCTGCTAATAATTGTGCAATTTTGCGGTCATCTTCAACAATAAAAATACGGTGTTTCTCCATCTGTTCAATCCCCCTTCACAGTTATTTTTAGTATAACCTAGATGTCGATGTTACGCAGGGGAGAGCTGTTGCGCGCGGGACGACTCGCTTTGCGCGCGGGATGACTCGCTTTGCGCGCGGGATGACTCACTTTGCGCGCGGGATGACTCGCTTTGCGCGCGGGATGACTCGCTTTGCGCGCGGGATGACTCGCTTTGCGCGCAGGATGACTCGCTTTGCGCGCGGGATGACTCGCTTTGCGCGCGGGATGACTCGCTTTGCGCGCGGGATGACTCACTTTGCGCGCGGGATGACTCGCTTTGCGCGCAGGATGACTCGCTTTGCGCGCGGGATGACTCGCTTTGCGCGCGGGATGACTCGCTTTGCGCGCGGGATGACTCGCTTTGCGCGCGGGATGACTCGCTTTGCGCGCGGGATGACTCACTTTGCGCGCGGCGCGACTCACTTTGCGCGCGGCGCGACTCGCTTTGCGCGCGGGATGACTCGCTTTGCGCGCGGGATGGCTCGCATTGCGCGCGGGATGACTCGCTTTGCGCGCGCGGGATGACTCGCTTTGCGCGCGCGGGATGACTCGCTTTGCGCGCGGGATGACTCGCTTTGCGCGCGGGATGACTCGCGTTGCGCGCGGGATGACTCGCGTTGCGCGCGGGATGACTCGCGTTGCGCGCGGGATGACTCGCGTTGCGCGCGGGATGACTCGCGTTGCGCGCGGGATGACTCACTTTGCGCGCGGCGCGACTCACTTTGCGCGCGGGATGACTCGCGTTGCGCGCGAGATAGCTCACGTTGCGCGCGGGATAGCTCACGTTGCGCGCGGGATAGCTCACATTGCGCGCGGGATAGCTCACATTGCGCGCGGGATAGCTCACATTGCGCGCGGGATGACTCGCATTGCGCGCGGGATGACTCGCATTGCGCGCGGGATTGTTTTTAATCCAATAAAAAGAAGCCCAACACATAGTCAGGCCCCCTCTTCTTTCCTCAATAAATCAACTGCAAAAACTCTTCTTTCGTAATCCCACCAAGGTACGTCGGGATATCGATAGCGGTCAGCGCCTCACTCATGGATTGCCTATCATACTGGATACCCTTCAAACTTTCTTCTATAACGGCTACTTCACCAACACCGAAGAAATCGCCAAAAATGTTAACATCTTCGATAATACCTTTATTGACATCAAGACGGACGTCGATGCCACCTACTGGGAAACGATGAGAATGTTGCATGTTGAACTTTGGTGATTTGCCATAGTTCCAATCCCAGTTCGCATAGCGTTCCGCAGATAATGCATGGATACCAACCCAATCATCATCCGTCAGCTCCCAATACTGGATGTTTTCTTCACCGCCAAAAATTGATTTCAACACGCTCATCCGAAACTGTTCAATCGTCATTGGCTCATCGAGAAACTCTGTAATATTTGCCACACGACTGCGAATCGACTTGATGCCTTTGGATTCGATTTTATCCTTCCGCACCTTGAGCGCCGAAACAACCCGGTCAATTTCTGTATCAAACATCAGCGTCCCATGGCTAAACATACGGCCGTTCGTTGAGAATTGTGCATTCCCGGAAATTTTGCGTCCCTCGACCAAAATATCGTTACGACCTAACAGTTCCGCCTTCACATCCATTTCAGCAAGTGCTTGGACGACCGGCTCCGTAAACTTCTTAAAGTTGCGAAATGAATCACCATCATCCTTTGTTATAAAGCTAAAATTCAAATTACCAAGGTCATGATAGACAGCCCCGCCACCGGATAATCGACGGACAACATGAATGCCATTCGCCTCGACATAATCCGTATCAATCTCCTCCACCGTATTCTGGTTTTTACCAATAATGATAGATGGCTCGTTAATATAGAACAGCAAAAAAGGATCCTTATCAATATCCATATTCTTTAGTATATACTCCTCAATTGCGAGGTTAATGCGTGGGTCAGTAATCCCTTTGTTATCAATGAAATACATGCAAATCGCTCCTTAACTAAAATAGTCTCTTATTTATTTTATCTGAAAAGTGAAGAAATGTGTTGACATTTGATTCACTGTTATAATACACTACTAACAACGCATCGAGTACTAGTACAAATTGAGAGGGGGAAAATAAATCATGATCGAAAATGTCATCGAGTTTTTTAAAAACTTACCCGCTAAAGTTTGTACGTCTTGCGGAAATGAAATCGAAGAACAGCATGAGTGCTACGGCAACAAATGCAATTCTTGCAATATAGTGTGATTTTTTTTGCAGCACCTGTACTATTACAATAAAATTATAAACTTTAGTACTAATACAATTTAAAAGAGGTGAATATACTATGATCGAAAATGTCATCGAGTTTTTTAAAAACTTACCCGCTAAAGTTTGTACGTCTTGCGGAAATGAAATCGAAGAACAGCATGAGTGCTACGGCAACAAATGCGATTCTTGCAATATAGTGTGATTTTTTTGCAGCATCTGTACTATTACAATGAAATTATAAACTTTAGTACTAACACAATTTAAAAGAGGTGAATATACTATGATTGAAAATGTCATCGAGTTTTTTAAAAACCTACCCACTAAAGTTTGTACGTCTTGCGGAAATGAAATCGAAGAACAGCATGAGTGCTACGGTAACAAATGCGACTCTTGCAATATAGTATAATTTTTTTTGCAACACCTGTACTATTACAAAGGATTTTAAAAACTCGAGTACTAAAACAACTTAAAAGAGGTGAATATGCTATGATCGAAAACGTCATCGAATTTTTCAAAAATCTACCTGCTAAAGTTTGTACGTCTTGTGGAAAAGAAATTGAAGAACAGCATGAGTGCTACGGCAACAAATGCGATTCTTGCAATATTTTATGATAATAGACATATAAAACAGCCGCAAAGATCTTCTGCTGCGGCTGTTTTGCATTCATCTATATTGTGCTGCCATCATTCAGTCAAAACAGTTCATCCATAACCTCTCGCACTGCAGCTCTGCCTTGATCGATACAATCTGGCAAGCCAACGCCATTATAAGAAGCGCCCGCCAGCTTCACTTGCGGAAACTTCGCTCGTAATTCTAGACGCGCCGCCTCAATCCGCTGTTTGTGTCCCACTCGATACTGTGGTCGATCCTTTTTCCAACGGGTTACGACGGTAAAGTCCGGTTTTCCTGTTATCTCAATGATTTTACTCAAATCGGCGAGAACAATCTTTTCAATTTCGGCATCGGGCAAGTCGACAATCGCCTCATCACCCACCCGTCCAACGAATGCACGAATGAGTACTTTGCCTTCTGGCGTCGTCGTAGGCCATTTACGATGTGTCCACGTACACGCTGTAATCGAATAATCGCTACTTCTTGACACAAGAAAACCCGTTCCTTCTTTATCTTGCACAACCGACGCCGCTGGAAATGCTAGCGCTACTGTTGCAACTGATGTCGTCGGTATTTCGCCTAAGTCTTGTAACAAGCCATGTGGAGCAAATAAACGACTAGCCATCTCATGTCCGGTCGTCAAAATAACCGCATCTGCTTCGACTTTGCGACCGTCATTCAAGTCAATAATTGTCTTATCTCCTACAGATTCAATCGCCTCGGTTCGCACGCCTTTCATGACAGAACCAGGCTCTAGTCGCTGTTCAATCGCCTCTACTAACGTCTCCAGCCCGTTACGGAATGTATGGAAGACGCCTTCCTTCTTCGTACTGTGACTATTTTTCTGCGGCAATTGCTTAGGCGTCGTCTTTTTCATACCCAAAATGAGACTACGATGTTTTTTCTCCACTTCGTAAAACTGGGGAAACGTCGATTGTAAGCTCATTTGGTCGATATCGCCTGCATAAACACCCGACAGTAACGGTTCAATCAAATTCTCGACAATTTCTCCACCGAAACGTCTACGGAAAAATCCACCTAATGACTGGTCGCCTTTCACATCGGATCGTGGGAGAACAAAATCCCCTGCCGCACGTATTTTTCCCGCCCATGAAAATAGTCCTGTCTTCAAAAATGGCGTAATTTCTGTTGGAATGCCCATCACTGAACCACCTGGAATCGGATGCAATGTACCATTGACCAATACATAAGCCTGGCCAGTCGCATTTCTCACAAGTTCCCCTTCGATTCCAAGATCCTCCGCCAGCAGACCAACACTCTTTTTGCGGATTAAAAATGAATCCGGACCACGCTCAATGACAAAGCCGTCACGTCGCACTGTTTGGATTTTACCGCCAAGCTGGTTCGACGCTTCAATCAAGATCACATCGAGCGGAAGCCCTTTTTCACGCGCTTCTTTTTGCATATAAAACGCCGCGGAGAGGCCTGTAATCCCTCCCCCGACGATGACGACTTTTTTGCGTTGTTCAGTCATAGTCCATCATCACTTTCCTGTACGATTTTTTATCATTATCCGATAGAAGGCTCTCACCTCAAGAGATGTAAAGGGCGTAGCCCAATAAATAGGTGGGAGATGAATATCGGTTGGCATTAGCCATAATACTGACCCAAACAGAACGTGAGTTCTATGATAGTGTTGTACAGATTGCCCATTGAAAACTGAAAATATGGGGTTGTGACAAGAAACCCGTTCGTCACGTAAAATTTTCAACGTTCTAATCGCCTCGTCTAGCCGAAAAGCGAAAACCAAGCAGTACGCTAGACGAATGGAGTTCAACGTACACAAATTTTGTCTTTCACCGTAGGGACTACGGATAGAGCCTAATCAATAACTGGCGGTTACGCTGGTGTTCTTAGGTATCCACCACTTCAAGCGTAAGCTAAGTGGTGGTAGTTCAAGCTTCTTTCATCTTATCAAACACCGCATCCACCATTGCATCAATAAATAGCGGATCCACATTCGGCATGGCCGGACGATAATAAGAAGCCCCAATATCATCACAAACGACTTTACACTCATAATCATTGTCATATAACACTTCAAGATGGTCAGAAACGAAGCCAACTGGCGTGTAGACGAATGTCGAATAACCCTTTGTTGTATGCAACGCGCGTGTCAAATCCTGTACATCTGGTCCAAGCCAAGGCTCTGGTGTCTGTCCTTCACTTTGCCAGCCCACTTCATAGTTGTCCACGCCAGCTGCAGCAGCAATTAAATCAGCCGTTTCTTTCAACTGGTCCGCATACGGATCACCGTTTGCCAAAATCTTTTCTGGTAATGAATGAGCTGAAACAATCAGGCAAGCAACTGCCCGCTGTTCTTCAGTCATACCTTCAAATGTCCCTCGAACTTGACCAGCCCAAAAGTCGATAAACTTCGGCTGCTTGTACCAGCTTTCTACTGATGTAATGGTCATTCCATGCTTGTCAGCTTCTTCTTGCACACGTTCGTTATAGGATTTGACGGAAAACGTTGAAAAATGCGGTGCCAATACGATGGATACAGCTTCTTTAATACCATCCGCATGCATTTTTTCTACCGTATCTTCAATGAACGGCGCAATATGCTTTAATCCGATATAAACCTTGAATTCAATGTCGTCCTGTACTTCATTCAGACGATTACAAAGCGCATTGGCTTGATTTTCGGTAATTTTAGCAAGTGGTGAAATCCCCCCAATTGCTGCATACCGATTACGTAAATCCTCCAATTGCTCTGGTGCTGGCGGGCGACCGTGGCGGATATGCGTGTAATACGATTCAATATCCTCCTCCTTATTCGGAGTCCCGTAAGCCATTACTAACAGTCCCATTTGTTTCTTCGTCATCATGTTCACCTCGTCAGTTTATTTACGCAGTTGTGCACTATAGCTATGAATAAATTCAGTTAGCTTTTTCAATGTCGCCGGTTTAACATCAGGGAAAACGCCGTGGCCCAAGTTAAAGATATGGCTACCATGCTCGACACCTTGCTCAATAATAACCTTTGCCCGCTCTTCAATAATTTTCCAGTCTGCCAACAGCATAGACGGGTCCAGATTACCTTGCAATGGCTTCGTCATACCACGCTCACCAGCTTCCTTGATAGACAAGCGCCAATCAAGACCGACAACGTCGACAGGAAGATCATGCCACTCGTTCGCCAGGTGACTTGCACCCACTCCAAATGTAATCAGCGGAACGTTCAATTTGCGCAACTCCGTAAAAATACGTGTCATTACTGGTTTAATGAAGATACGGTAATCTGCAACATTCAAAGCCCCTACCCATGAATCAAAGATTTGAATCGCTTTCGCACCTGCTGCTACTTGTGCAGTAATATACGTAATCGTCATATCAGCAAGCTTGTCCATTAAGGCAAACCACGCTTCTGGCTCAGATACCATGAATGATTTCGTTAAATTATAGCTTTTCGAAGGTCCCCCCTCAATCATATAGCTTGCAAGTGTAAACGGTGCGCCTGCAAAACCAATGAGCGGAACATTCAATTGTTCTTTCGTCAATATTTTAATCGTTTCAAGAACGAACGGAATATCATCTTGTGGTGACAAATCACCAAGATTATGGACATCTTGAACGGTACGGATTGGGTTGGAAATCACAGGGCCAACGCCCGCTTTAATCTTCACGTCAACGCCAAGTCCTGGTAAAGGTGTTACAATATCTTTATATAAAATAGCTGCATCAACATTATATTGGTCAACCGGGAGTTTCGTCACATAGGCACAAAGCTCAGGCTGATGCGTAATTTCTTCCAGTGAATATTTCTCTTTAATTTTTAAATACTCGGGCTGTGAACGGCCTGCCTGTCTCATATACCAGACAGGTGTATGCTCAATCTTTTCGCCACGTGCAGCACGGAGTAGTGTATCGTTAAATTGTGTCATTTTATCCATTCCCACTTTCATTCATAATGGTATTTCTAAGTTATATATCCGTACTCAAATATAGACGTTTCCCTATGTAAAGTATAGCGTTTCGTCCCACTTGTCATAAAGTTGTGCTTCCTTTTTCATGAATTGCCATCATTTCGTCAATCTTTGTTTAACTTGCTTCATGTAGAAGCAAGTTAAGCCTCCAGCAGCTATTACAAATTTTGAATTGCACTCAGGCGTAATTGATTAATTTGCTGGAATTAGGGAATATGTAGAGATAAGAATCGAAGGAGGTTTTTGGGTATGAATATTTATATGACATCTGGAACACCCGCATTTATGGAGACTGTAAGGGCTAAATATCCGAAAGAGATGATGATTGTCATGCACGCTGGAACTAATGCACTGTTATTACATGAAACAAACGGCAAAACGGTTTTCCAAACACCGCGTCGCTATGAAGTGCTTGCCTCTTCGGGTACGCTCGATGAAAACGGTTATTTCGTCTATAATCATCTACCAGTCACTGATGAAGGGCGTCCTATTTTTGAACATCGTTTTAAAGAACGTACACATGCACTAGATGATACACTTGGCTTCATCGCTTTTCGTCTACTTCGTCCCCTCGATTCTGATACGTATATTGTGATGACTGAATGGTCTGCTAGCACATATTATGAGATGTGGAAAAACTCCTCCTCTTTTCATGATGCCCATTTAACAGGTCATGCAGAAGCAGGCGTCGACAGCACACCACATATTTTCACAAGTGGTGCTTTCATCACAAGCTATATCACGAATGTAAAGGAAGAGGAGGCCTAACCTTTTCCTTGCCTCATTGCCCCCTCTCAGATGTTTGATATAATAGATAGAAGGAATGAGATTCTGAAAAGGGGCGGTCTAATTATGAAAGAACAGCTATTTGAAAAGTTGGATAGTGCGTTTGAAGATATGGTTGTCATACGTCGACATCTTCACATGCATCCCGAGTTATCTTTTAAGGAAGAACACACCGCGCAATACATACATGATTTTTACGCGGATCTTGGTGTAGACGTCCAGATGGGGGTTGGAGGTAACGGTGTCGTTGCCCGCGTCAAAGGCGGTCGACCTGGTAAAACAGTCGCATTGCGCGCTGATTTCGATGCACTCCCTATCCAGGATGAAAAAGATGTGCCCTATAAATCGACAGTGTCCGGTGTCATGCATGCCTGCGGACATGATGGACACACTGCGACGTTACTCCAAGTAGCCAAGGCCATTCACGAATTACAAGAAGATCTTGCTGGTGAATATGTTTTCATCCACCAACACGCGGAAGAATATGCTCCAGGTGGCGCTATTTCAATGATTGAAGCTGGCTGTCTTGACGGAGTCGATGTTATTTTCGGTACGCATCTTTGGTCGTTGACACCTTTAGGAACAATTGAATATTTAGCAGGACCTGTTATGGCAGCAGCCGACCGTTTCACAATCACCATTCAAGGTGCTGGCGGTCATGGTGCAGCTCCCCATCAGACAAAAGATGCTATCGTCATCGGCGCACAACTCGTCATGAATTTACAGCAGCTTGTTGCTCGCCGCGTCAATCCAATTGACTCTGCTGTATTATCCATCGGCTCGTTTGTTGCAGAAAATGCATTTAACGTCATTGCAGATTCCGCAAAACTTGGAGGAACAGTCCGCTCATTCAATCCAAAGGTCCGTGATTTAATGGAGCTTGAGATGAAACGCGTAATTGACGGAACCGCACTTGCCAATGACTGTACAATCGAATTTGAATACGTACGCGGCTATCCCGCTGTCGTCAACCATGCCACCGAAACTGCATTTTTGAAAACCGTAGCGGAAAACGTTCCAGGTGCACAATCTGTTGTTGAATCGACACCACAAATGGGCGGTGAAGATTTTTCCTATTATCTTGAAAAAGTGCCGGGGACATTTTTCTTCACTGGTGCCAAACCAGCCGTCCCCTATCCGCATCATCATCCCAAATTTGATTTCGATGAAAATGCAATGCTTCTCGCAGCAAAAACACTAGGCGCCGCGGCTCTTGATTATCAAAAATAATAAATATCACCCTCCCTCATCAATCGAGTGGAGGGTTTTCTATTGTCGATTATCCATATTATTTAGGATAGTTCCCACTCGATAATCCCATTTAGATGTAAAAATAATAGGTGAATAGATTCAAACTAAAAAATAGTCATTACTATTCATAAAAAGGTTGCATTATTAATTTTCTGACTTATAATAGTATTTGTATATTACAAATTTTAGGGGGTTATTTGTTTGAATAAACGAGAATTGATTGCGAACTATGTCATCTCTTTTGACACATTTATGCTACAACCTGTGAATGTAGATGACAAAATAGTAGCAACACGTGTCATCGAACGTAATTGCGAACTAACTATCCCGAAAAAGCCGATTCACATCGTAAGAAAATCGTGCGACTATTACGGAGGCTCTTTACAGACCTCGATAAATATCGCGAAAATCGCACTTGGAAAACACCATAAGACACCGATTATCGTAGCCCATGATTTCGGTACACCCTATATATTCCTACCCACAATGTCTCCAACTGCCGAAGAAAATATTTGGATTTCCTATCATGCAATTGATTTTATAGAACCCGATAACGTAGGCTCTATTGTCCATTTGGAAAATAATCGCTCCTTCAAAGTAAATATTTCTGCTTCAACCATGTACCGACAATACGCATTTGGTAATCTCCTTGAAAAGAACTTTTATAAAAAGCAAAAACAATTAAATAGACCCTCTTCTTTTAGTAATTACAGCAATTTTGATGACGAATAACTTATTTTCACTCAGCCATCGCAAAGTAAACGCCTAATAGTTCTTCGGTCCGATTACGCAAACGGACATTCAAGTAACGTCGATGTTCTTCGTAGCCACCGTGCATAAAGACATATTCAGTAAATGTATCATCTGTCTTGCCCCGTATCACTTTCATATTATGACGGCGCAAATAGATGGTCGTATCCTTCAGCTCGATACGCACAAAATTACTTGCCTGATTGACAAGTTTCACGTAAGGTCCTTTCAATTTGAAAGGGCCTTTTTCAAATAAATTCCGATCCCTCTCTAAAATAGTGATTAGCATTGGTAAATAAATCATATTTTCAAAATGCGGCAATGCCTCTGGGGGAATTAAAGGCATCATGCTTCCCTCCTCACAAAAGAACATTAGTTCGTATTAATATTGTATGCTTATCTCCTATAATTATCAACTGCCAAGTAAAGGAAGTTATCGATTTTCTTCAAATCCGCTGTTCACAAGGTTATTTTGCGTTACGTCTGTTGATTAACCATTTCATTGCATAAGTCACAGGTAAGTAAAGGCTTGAAAACCTCCATTTTCACTGGTGCATTTCCAGTTCGCTTTCGGCTAACTATTCACGACACACCTACTTCTACAGTAATCTTATTGCGAATACTTGCCTATCGCGTACCTACAACGTTCAAGTGAAAAATGCAGTTGATTGGAAAGAAAAG